>JANSYB010000388.1 GCA_024742655.1 Paracoccaceae bacterium
AACATCGACGCGGTTCTGGGTCTCAACACCGGTGGCAACACCGAGGGTGAGGATGCGCTTTACGATCAGGCGGTGCAGATCGCCATCACGGACCGCAAATGCTCCACCTCCTATATCCAGCGCAAACTGGCCATCGGCTATAACAAGGCCGCACGGCTGGTGGAACAGATGGAAGACGAAGGCGTCGTCAGTGCGGCCAACCACGTCGGCAAGCGCGAGATCCTTGTGCCAGAGCAATGACGCGGGTCGCACAGGGCCCAGGCGGGGAAAATCCGCCTGCCGGTCCCGTTGCTATCGCATATCAGCGCCGCGCTGCCTATCTTGATGGTCAGATGTCTAACGAAAGGTGCGCCTGAATGCGTCTTCTAGCCTTTGTCCTGGCCTTGGGCCTTGCCACACCCGCCGCGGCGGAGAAATTGTCGCTTGGTGCGATTTCCAGCTATCTGAACGGGTTTCAGACGGCACAAGGGGAGTTCACCCAGATCAACGATGATGGCACGATCAGCACCGGGCAGATCTACATCAAGCGCCCGGGGCGCGTGCGCTTCGAATACAATCCGCCTGAACAGATTCTCGTGGTGGCCGATGGCGATACCGTCGGCGTGATCGACGGCAAGTCGAACACGGGGCCCGAGGCCTATCCGTTGCACCGCACGCCCCTCAAGATCATCCTGGCGCGCAATGTCGACCTGACCCGTGCACGCATGGTCACCGGACATGCCAGCGACGGGAAAACCACCACCGTGCGCGCGCAGGACCCCGACAACCCCGAATACGGAAGCATCGAACTGGTCTTCACCGCAAGCCCCGTGGAATTGCGTCAATGGGTCATCAACGACAGCGGCGGAAGCCGCACGACGGTTGTGCTGGGCGATCTCGATAAAGGCGTTCGTCTGGACAACGAAAAATTCGTTATCCCGGGCAAGGGCGTGACGACAAGCGATCGCTGAGGCGCCGCGACAACCAGTCTGCGGCAGTTCTCAGAAAAGGCCCCGCCGCCCGCCGCGGCACGAGGACAGTTGCGACTGGTACATGACCGACCGCTGTCCGACCTCACCGGCAACCCGCAACAGCCATGGTTTGGCGTTGTAGGAGCCGCGTGAATATCCGGTGCGCCCCTCGTGATACGCCAGGTACTGGTTGCGCGCGTCCGTCAGCGAAATTCCCAACCGCTCTCGGGACTTGGACATGTACCAACCCATGAAATCGGTGGCGTCGCGAATGTCGTTGCGCCGTGCCGCGAAACGGTTCTGTTCTTTCTTGTATTCGTCCCATGTCCCGTCCAGCGCCTGGCTGTAGCCATAGGCAGAGCTTTGCCGGCCCATCGGGATCACGCCAAGTGTCCACCGAAACGGGGTGCGGGCCTCGCCGTCGAACTTGCTTTCCTGGTAGATCGTCGCCATCTGCACGTGCACCGGAACACCCCAGCGGCGTTCGGTCGCGCGGAAGGCGCGCAGGTAGTCGGGTTTTTGCGCGACGATCGTGCAGGCATCATCCAGTGCCGTCGGAGGCGGGCCACTGGAACGGCTGCCACAGGATGCAACCGCCAGCACGATCATCAATGCGCGAAGAGTTCTGCTCATCTGCCTCTCGCTTTATGTCTTTTTTCTTTATTTTAGCGCAAACTCCACGATTGGGGAATCCCGGAAATCCATATCGGTCGTCACGAACTGTTGAATCGCCTGCCACACACTGTTTCCCGAAAAACTGCCCTGCTGCATTGGACAAATGTGCCTTGAAAGCATTAGTCTGCGTCGGTAGGGGCTGAATCAATGCTGAAGACGCGAGCAAAATATCATCTGGGCCAGATCGTCCGTCACCGCAAACATCCGTTTCGCGGCGTGATCTTTGATGTGGACCCTGAATTTTCCAACACCGAAGAGTGGTATGATTCGATTCCCGAGGATAGCCGACCGTCCAAGGAACAGCCATTTTACCACCTGCTGGCCGAAAACGATCAGAGTTACTACGTCGCTTATGTCAGTGAGCAGAACCTGATCGCGGATTATTCGGGGGAGCCGGTGGATCATCCCGATATCCCCGACCTGTTCGGCCCGTTCCAGGATGGTCTTTACCCGCTGCACTTTCAGCTGAATTAGGGCCGGCGCGCGAGAGCACACCGACCGGCTGTCTGCATCAATAACCCAACGCGCATCCGTCTTTGCGCGGGTCCGACGCGCCCTCGAGAACGCCGTCCTGTCGAATCAGGATCGCCTGAGCCCCCCCGATCGGCTCTTCGGGCACCACAACAGTGTGTCCGCGATCCGACAGGTCTTGCCGCACCGCCTCGGCATAGCCACGCTCCACCTTCATCTCTCCGGCATCGGCAAAGGCGCGGGGCGCATCGATCGCCTGCTGCGGGTGCATGCCGAAATCCCGCAGGTTCGAAACGAATCGGGCATGGCCATTGGGCTGATATGCGCCGCCCATGACGCCGAACGGCATGATAACCCGACCATTTTCGCGCAGCATCCCGGGAATGATCGTATGCATTGGCCGTTTTCCGCCGGACAGTTCGTTCGGGTGTCCGGGTGTCAGGCAGAATCCCGCGCCCCGGTTCTGAAACAGGATGCCGAATTTTTCCGAGGCGATTCCGGATCCGAATCCGTGATAGATCGAATAGATCAGGGACACGGCCATCCGGTCGCGGTCGACAACGGTGATATAGATCGTGTCGCGGTGCACGGCCTCGCTCAGCGGTGCGGCCGCGGGCATCGCCTTTTTCGGGTCGATCAGGGCCGCCAGCCGCGCCGCGGTCTCGGGCGAAAGCATGTGTTCCAGACGTGTGGTATGGTCTGGGTCCGCGATGATCCGGTTGCGCGCGTCATAGGCCAGTTTGGCGGCCTCGGCCTCGATATGGGCACGGTCGGCGCCAAATGGGTCCATCCCGGCGATGTCGAAATGCGACAGGATATTCAGCATCAGGATTGCCGTGGCGCCTTGCCCGTTCGGCGGATGTTCGACCAGGTCGACACCCTTGTAGGGACCGGCGACCGGATCGGTCGGGGTGGCGGCCGTGGCGGCGAAATCCTCTGCGGTGTGCACGCCGCCCATGTCCCGCAATGCGGTCAGCATGTCCTCGGCCACCTCGCCGGTGTAGAACGCATCGCGCCCGTTTCGGGCGATCCGCCGCAGCACCTCCGCCTGGCCGGGCGCGCGGAATATCGCGCCCGTCGGCAGGGCCTTGCCCGCATCCGAGTAATGGGTCAGGCCGTGGCCCTTCAGGCATTCCGCCGCCCCGAGCCAGTCGTGCGCTACGCGCGGCGCGACCGGCACGCCTTCTTCGGCATAGCGGATCGTCGGGGCCAGAACGGTGTCCAGTCCGAGGCGGCCATGCGCCTCGCTGAGATGGCACAGCGCATCGACGGCGCCGGGAATGGTCACGGCCTGTGGGCTGTAGACCGGAACGGTCTCATGCCCGGCGCCGCGCAATGCATCCGCGCTGGCAGCCGCGGGCGCCCGGCCGGACCCGTTGAGCGCGTGAACGGTGTCGTCGCCGGGCGTGGTGTAAAGGGCGAAAAGGTCGCCGCCTATTCCCGTCATCTGCGGCTCGCAAATGCCCAGAAGGACAGCGCCGGCTATCGCGGCGTCCATGGCGTTGCCGCCA
>JANSYB010000522.1 GCA_024742655.1 Paracoccaceae bacterium
GGCGGGCGCCCGGAGAGGGGAATGTCAGGCGCCCGCTCACGGCCCTAGAAGCGGAACGTGCCGCGAATCTGGACCGTTGTCGCGTCGACATCGACCGGGGTCGAATTGTAGTTGTCGAACTCGTGGTAAAGCACTTCGCCGCCCACCGAGAGGTTTTCGGTGACCAGGTGCTCATAGCCGGCGCCGATGAAGTAGCCATCGTCACTGCCAAGCGTATCGGTGTCGGCCATGGCATAGCCGCCGGTGCCGTACAGCAGGCCATCGCCCAGCTTGTAACCGCCACGCAGCTTGGCGCGGAACACGCTTTCGACGTCAGCGGCGCCGTTGGCCACACTGATATCGGCGAAGTCGTAATCCAGCCCGCCGCCGACGACCCAGTTGCCCAGGTCGAAATCATAGCCCGCAACCAGGCCGCCGATCACGTCACCGTTGCTGCCGGAGACGTTTGTGTCGATATCGGCATAACCCAGCTGGGCACCGGCATAGAAGCCTGTCCAGTCCGGTCCGGTCGTGACGGGCAGGGGGGCGGCCTGCGTAACCGGTGGCTCGGTCACGGGCGGCTCGGTGGATCCCGCCAGTGCCGGGGCGCCAGCGATTGCGATGGCTGCTGCGATCAGGGGTGTCTTGCGCGTCATTGTCATATCCTTTTGTTTCCGACCGGTTCGTGTCGCCGGTGCGTGGGGTAGATGTCTGTTGTCCAGACGATAGGACAAGTGTGCGCGCGCTCGCGTCCGATCAACTGATGGTGAGGCGGGCCTGCAAGGCGCCGCCGACCGATGGCGGGTCATTGCCGAACACGATTTCGTGTCGGCGGGAAAATGCGGGAAAATGGGGCTCAATGGCGCAAGATCCAGCTTGCCTTGCCACGGCCAATCAAGACGCTTGAGGCGCGGATGCGGCCGGGTTCAGATCACGCCGATATCTGCCAGTGCCGCCGACAGTTCCGCCGGTAGCGGCTCCTCGCTCTGGCGGGTTTTCGGCAGGTCGGCGGGTGCATCGCCGGCCGGCAGGTAGCGCCAGCCTTGAAACGGCCGCTTGGGCGCCGTCGTGGTGCGGATCACTTCGGGGTCCAGCACAATCGCACAGCGCCTGATTCCGTCGGCCCGCGTGACCTCGTCCAGCCGCAGAATACGCTGACGGCATTGCACCAGACCCTGGATGACCCAGTAGATCGACCCGCCATTCAGCAACTCCCCGGCGCGCTTGGGCCACATGCGGGTGACATGGCGCGGCAGCCCGTCCGGCCCCTTGGCCTGCGCGCTGGCCTGCCATTGCATCATGCTTTCGACACTGTCCGATCCGACGCTGAGTTTTATGAGATGAACGCTGGCCAAAAGAATCCCCCTATGGACCAGATAGGGTAGTGGAAATCAGGTCGCATTCAAGCTATTGTGTATTCTCCCCTGAACAGGAAGAGACGCCGATGACCCGTTTCGCTGCCCCCATTGCCGAATCCATCTGGGACATGAAGTACCGTCTGAAGGAGGCCGATGGCACCCCCCGCGACCGAACGGTCGAGGACACGTGGCGGCGCATCGCGCGGGCACTCGCGCAGGCCGAGCAGGATCCCGAGACATGGGAAGACCGCTTCTACACCGCGCTTGAGGATTTCAAGTTCCTGCCCGCGGGGCGGATCACGGCGGGCGCGGGCACGGGGCGGCAGGTGACGCTGTTCAACTGTTTCGTGATGGGCACGATCCCCGACAACATGGACGGCATCTTCAACGCCCTGCGCGAGGCCGCGCTGACCATGCAGCAGGGCGGCGGGATCGGCTATGATTTCAGCACGATCCGGCCCAAGGGGGCAGAGGTGAAGGGGGTGGCGGCCGATGCCAGCGGCCCGCTGAGCTTCATGGATGTGTGGGATGCGATGTGCCGGACAATCATGTCCGCCGGCAGCCGCCGGGGCGCGATGATGGCCACCATGCGCTGTGATCACCCCGACATCGAAGAGTTCATCAGCGTCAAGGCAGACGCCGCGCGCCTGCGGATGTTCAACCTTTCGGTGCTGGTCACCGATGCCTTCATGGACGCCGTGAAGGCCGACGGCCCGTGGGAGCTGACATTCGGCGACAAGGTTTATCACACGGTGCAGGCGCGGGACCTGTGGAACCGCATCATGCAGGCGACCTATGATTTCGCCGAGCCGGGGGTTATTTTCATCGACCGGATCAATGCCGCCAACAACCTGAACTATTGCGAGACGATCAGCGCCACCAATCCTTGTGGCGAACAGCCCCTGCCGCCCTATGGCGCGTGCCTGTTGGGGTCGATCAACCTCGCGCGGCTGGTCAGTGGCCCGTTCGGCGATGACGCCGACCTTGACGAGGCCGCGCTGAGCGAACTGGTCGCCACGGCCGTGCGGATGATGGACAACGTCGTGGATGTCTCGAACTTCCCACTCGAACAGCAGGCGCAGGAGGCTCAGGCCAAGCGCCGCATCGGGCTGGGCGTGACGGGGCTTGCGGATGCGTTGCTGATGTGCGGGCTGCGCTATGGCAGCGACGAGGCGGCGCTGAAAACCTCGCATTGGCTGCACGCGATCGCCAAGGCGGCGTATCTGGCCAGTGTCGATCTGGCCAAGGAAAAAGGCGCGTTCCCGCTGTTCGACAGCGATGCGTTCCTTGCCAGTGGCAACATGCAGCACATGGACGAAGAGGTGCGCGA
>JANSYB010000229.1 GCA_024742655.1 Paracoccaceae bacterium
CGCGCCGGGCGGCGTGACAGACTCCTCGATGTCGAGCCGGGTGCCATACAGCAAGACCGACAGATCGACCCAGTCCGAGCCGGTGGGCGCGTAGTCATAGCTTAGCCGGAAATCCTGAACCTTTGCATCGCGATCCACCACGGGGTTACTGCCGGTCGGGTTGCCGCTGGAGTTCGCCGGAACCAGCGCAGTGTCGTTGTAAATCGAATAGCTGAATTCGAACCAACTGTCCTCACTCGGCTCGAACCCGAACTTGAACAGACCGTTTGTCGCGTCGATTTGCGAGAACGGGATGGTCGTGCCGTTTCCGGACTCAAGGTCGGATGTCACGCTGCGGGTGGCAAGAGAAAACAGCAGATCAACGGAACCATAGTCTGCATAAACCGTGCCCGAGGCGTTCGGTTGTGCGCCGTTCGAACTGTAGCCGAACGTCAAACGCCCACCCATTGTCTGTCCCGGTTGTAGCAGATCTGCCGCGTCTACCGTCTCGACCGAGATCACGCCGCCGAGTGCGCCCGAGCCGAAGAGCGTCGAGCCGCCGCCGCGCACCACTTCGACCCGTTGCACCAGCGCGGGGTCGATGAAGAAACGGCCGCGGTGGGCCTGCCCGAAATTGAGCCGTCCGCCATCGAAGCGCAGCACGATCTGTTCATCGCGGAAGCCTCGTATGTTCGGCTCCTGCGAGATGCCGCGCGGTCCGCCATCGATGGTGACGCCGGGAATGTCGCCGATCAGTTCCTCGAAATCGCCGGCCTGTTTTCGCTCTAACTCCTCGCCTTCGACCACCGATGCCGCGACCGGCGTGTCGAGGATGGCGCGATCATCCCGGAAGGCCGAGCCCAGGAGGATCGGATCGAGCGTGAAGCCCGTGTCCTGCGCCTGAGCGGCGATTGCGGTCGCCGATACCAGGGCCGTTGTCAGAAGAAGAACGCTGCGATTCATGTCGCCCCCTGTTCGTTATCTGCATGTTCACTCGCATGCCTGCCATCAGGGGTGGGTCGCGCTGTTGGTGTCGATAAAGTATCTGATAAAATCAGTCAAGATTAAGATGGTTCGGTATTGCCCTTCGATTTTATCGCGCCCGGATCGTCACGTTGAATTGACGCTGCGCCCCCGCAGGGGGGCGTGGGAACGGGGCCGCGCGCTGGATATGGGCCAAGGCGAGGCGGTCGAACGCAGCATTGCCCGAAGACCGCGCGACGGAAAACGCAGCGAGGCCGCCGTTCCCGGAAATCGTGAAGCTGACCACGGTTGCGCCATTAAAGCGCGTATTCGGCCGGCGCAATCGGGACAGGTGCCGGTTGACGAGTTGCGGGTATTTTGTGGCTGCCCGTCCGTCGCTGGCTGACTGACCTTCCTGGCCCTGTTGCGTGCGTGTCGTGTTGCCCTGGGCAGCACCTTGCGTATCGCCCGCACGGGTCGTCTCAACCGCGGTGCCTTGCGTCGTGGGAGACGACTGACGCGAGCGGGTCGGCTCTTTTGGCTGTTGACTGGGCGCCTCTTGCGAACGTGTTACGCGCGGTCGCGCCACTGGGCGTCCCGTATCTGCATCCGGGGTTTGAACAACCGGGGCATCGCGTGCGGTAACGCTGTCCATCGCAGCAGAAGCGGCTGTCTCGGGTACGGTGGGGCGAAGTGCAGCCGGTTCGATTTGTGGTTGCGCAACCGACGCCGGGTCAGGCTGTGACACGACAACAGGCGCCACGTTGTGCAAAACCGGCACTGCCCGCGCGTTCGCGGCACGGGTTGCCTTGGCGACTGAAGCAGAGGCGGGTCGGATCGCCTGGACCGTTTCGGTGACCGGCGTCCGAACAGGCGGTTTACTCTGGGGCGGAGACGCAAATGTCTCAACCGGCGGACTCGGTACCGGATCGGTGGTACCGCTGATCGTACCCGCGACCGCGTCCTCGAAACTGTTGCCGATCATGGCCAGTTGTGCCGGTCCACCTGCGAGGTTTTGCGGGGCTTCCGCAGACACCAGGACGAGCCCACCCGCATGCAACCCGATTGACAGGGCACCTGCGCCGCACGCAATGGTCCAGCCAATGCGCTTCATTCCAGACCCCGCGCGGTGACGACCCAAATCTCCTCGGCGCCGTTGCGGCGCAATTCCCCCGCGATCGCAATCAGCTGCGCCGCTGGAAGGTTGCGGTCAGGCACGAGCCTCAGGCTTGCTGCGCCCGACCCCTCCGAAAGCCGGGCGGCGAGATAGGCCTCGGATGTGACCTCGGCCCCGCGATAGATCATGCGCCCATCCGCATGGATCACCGCCGCGTCCGGCGGCGCGCGGCCTTCCAGCCGACTTGCCTCGACCAATTCGACCCCGCGGTCGAGCGGCGGCGCGATGACTGCGGCCACAAGGAAGAAGATCAGCATCAGGAAGACGATGTTGATCAGCGCGATCATCGGCTCGGAACGGCGGCGGAGAGGCAGGGGGGCAAGCGCCATGGCAGCTACTCCAGAACGCTGACGGTCAGGTTTGGTATGCTGTGGAGTTCGGACAACAGATCGATCAGCCGTTGCGATGTCACCTCACTGGAAAGTGTGACCAGAAGAGCCGCATCTTCCTGTGTTGCATACTCTTCGACCGCAGGCGAAACCGCGTCGAGCGGCATCGCCACGCCGTTCAGACGCACGTCATCCGCACGCAATTGCACAAACAGGGGTGCATTGCCGTCAGTCAGGCCACCGCCCGCATTCATCAGCGGCACCTCGGCGAACCGCGTGAAGATCGAGCTGAGCATGAAGAACAGCAGGAGAAGAAAGATGACATCGATCAACGGTGCGAGTGTTACGGGCCGCCGACGCCATGTGCGCGCTTCAAGTGCCATGCGCGAAGGTGCCGACCTGCACCGTTCTGTCTGGTGCCGGAGATGTGCTGGTCACCTCTTGCATCGGGTGAAACAAGGCCTCCAAAGCGAGGTCGACGCATGCGCGCTCCCGCGCGGCGCGGCTTTCGAAGAAGGTCAAGGCCAGTGCCGTCGGCATAGCGACGGCGAGCCCCGCGGCCGTGGTCAGAAGCGCTACCCAGATGCCACCCGCCAGCACCGACGGATCCACCGCATCGCCCGCCGCCTGCAACGCGCGGAAAGCGTCGATCATGCCCAGCACAGTGCCGAAGAGTCCCAGAAGCGGCGCAACTTGCGCGATGCTGTCGAACAGGCGAAAGCCGCGTGTGACCTCCGCAAGCCGTGTCTCCGCCATGGCGACAAGGCGCGTCTTGGCCTGCACATCACAGCCCAGGGCAACCGCAAGAACCGGCGCGAGATGATTGCGGCTCGATCCGAGCGCGTTGGCCGCGCCGCGCTGGTCACCCGCGTCGAGCGCGGCCAAAGCCCGTACGATCTCCGTGTGTCTGCCGACCCCGAGCGCCCAGAACTGCCAGAGCTTCCAAAGAAACGCCGCGACAACGAGAACCGACAGCGCAAGCAGGATCGCGATCACCGGACCGCCCAGATCGATCAACACGGCCAGCCGCTCGAAAATTACATCCGTCATTATCCCACGACCTCCACGTCCGTACGTGTCGAGAACTCGAGCCTTTCGACGCAGGCCGCACCGACACTGCATTCCGCCACACCGTTGATCAGCACCCGCCCGAGGCCATCACAGGCGAGGCCCGGGATGTCGAACTGCCGTACCCGCGGAAGGCCGTCAGGCAACGCGCCGAACTCGAACAGTGTCAGACGCTCAACCCGGCCCTGTGCGTCGATCAGGACCGTCTCAAGCGACAGGGCCTTGAGATTTGAACCGAGCGAATTTTCAGCGAGGAACGTTAGACGACACGCGTCCTCCAATGCATCGACGCGGTTCAGTTCAATGGACAATCCACCGCCCGCCTCTTGGGCAAAGGCATATGGAGCGATCAGCAGAAGACACAGGGAAAGGGCATGGTTGTGACGCATGGTTGGTACCATCTGGATTAGGAAGGAGGGTTGGCTGGCACCTTGCGGGCTTGCGCGGGCCGAACCGCGATTGTGTCTCGGCCCTTGCTTTCGATACAAAGGTCGACTAAAATTGTCAACAACAGCAAGGCCCCTGCATTCGCAGCCCCAGCACGGTCCCACCCATTCTGGAGCATGCCATGAGCCTTGACGTTTCCAATACCGCACCGAAGCCGTCACCTGCCAATCTTCGAGCCGCCCTGAAGGATGCCACCCTGCGCCCGCGCGACCTGGCACAAAGTCTCGGCGTGACGGAGGTCGATCTTCTTGCAGCGCAGGTGGGTCAGGGTGTGACGCGGATCGTGGCGCATCCCGACCAGCTTATGCCGGTGGTTCAGGGCCTTGGCGAGGTCATGGCGCTGACGCGCAACGACAGCGTGGTGCATGAACGCACCGGCACCTATGACGACTGGCACTCCGGCAATCATGCCGCGATGATCCTCGGCCCCGAGATCGACCTGCGGATCTTCCCGTCTCACTGGGTCCATGGCTTCGCGGTCCGGAACGAGAGCGACAAGGGCCCGTCGCGCAGTCTCCAGGTCTTCGACGCGAGCGGCGAGGCGGTGCACAAGATTTATCGGCGGGACGGCACCGATCTGGATGCCTGGGACAAGGCCGTGGCTACGCTTGCGACTGGAGACGACACTGACACGCTCGACCTTGCGCCGCCGGTTTTAGTCGAAGGTGCAAAAGCGCGCCCAGAAAAATCTGGGGAGTTGCGCGCGGCCTGGGCGAAGATGACGGACACGCACCAGTTCCTTCGCCTCGTCTCGCGCATGAAGATGAACCGGCTGGGCGCCTACCGCATCGCCGGCGCGCCCTTTGCCGTGCCCCTTGCGCCCGAGGCGCTGAACGACGCGCTGGTCGCCTGCGCGTCCGATGGGGTGCCCGTCATGCTTTTCGTCGGCAATCGCGGCTGCATCCAGATTCATTCAGGTCGCATCGGGACTCTGAAGGAAATGGGGCCATGGCAGAACGTGCTCGACCCCCGCTTCAACCTGCACCTGCGACTTGATCACGTGGCCGAGGTTTGGCTGGTCGAGAAACCCACCCGCCGCGGTCCGGCGCTGAGCATCGAGGCGTTCACGTCGGAGGGTGGGTTGATCCTTCAGCTCTTTGGTTATCGCAAGGAAGGACAGGAGGA
>JANSYB010000259.1 GCA_024742655.1 Paracoccaceae bacterium
AGCGTATCGGTGAAATTTTCCCGCAGGGCCGTATCATGTCCCAGCAGGGCCATCGCCGTCACCATCCGGTAGCTGAACTTGGCCTCCAGCCCGGTGGACGGCGTGGCGATATTGCAGACCGACATCCAGCGCGGATGGGTCGTGATCTCGACCGCGCGGACATCCTCGGGCGCGCCGTCGAATTGCCCGAGTGCTTCGAGACTGGCATGCAACCCGTGACAACAGGCGTGAAACTTGTGCTGCACGCTGATGAATTGCCAGACGGTACCGATGTCGGCAAAGCCGCGCATGTCGCCTTCGCCGTGATGGGTCGGGCCAAAACCCTGCGCATCCTCCAGCGCACCGGGGTCGCTGACGAACCCCTTGGCGGCGAGACAGGCCGCCTCGATCCCGTTGGCGGCGGCGATACCGGCGTTCATCGGCTTGCCCATCGTGCCGAACTGGGATTTCAGCCCCGATGCCCGCGTGGATACCAGCCCCAGGGCATGCCCCATCTGGCCCGCGTCCAGCCCCATAAGGCAGCCCGCCGCCAGCGCCGCCCCGAAGGCCCCCGCCGTTCCGGTCTGGTGAAACCCGGCCTGGTAATGTGTCCGGCCCAGCCAGATGCCGACGCGGATCGACGCCTCGACCCCGATCAGCGCGGCGCGCTGAAACTGCGCGGCATCCGAGCCTGTCAATTCGGCCGCGGCCAGCGCGGCGGGGATCACGGCCACCGACGGGTGGCCGATATGGGCGAAATGCGTGTCGTCATAATCCAGTGCGTGACTGATGGTGCCGTTGACCAGCGCCGCCATGCGGGCGGGCGCCCGCTGCGCACTGCCGATCAGCGCGGCCTGTCCGGTGCCACCCTCTTCGGCTGCCTGCGCATGCAGAATGCCGGCCACGGGCTCCCCGGCCCCGGCCAGCCCCACGCAGGCCCAGTCCAGAAGCGACAGGCGCAGAACCGCCAGTGCCGCGTCCGTCGGGCGGGCCTCAAGGGCGAAGTCGGTCAGTGTCGCGGCCACGTTCATCCGTAAAGTTCCCTTGCCCGCTCCTCGAAGGCGCGCACGATGCGCTTCATCGCCTCGTAGAAGAATAGTTCAGCCGCGCCTTGCAACAGCTTGTTGCGAAAAGCGAAATCCACGTCAAAGGCCACCTCGCACCCGTTTTCGGCCGCGCGGAATTCCCAGTTGGAGCGCATATACTGAAACGGGCCGTCAAGATATTCGGTTTCAATGCGTTTGGCCTCGTCCCACAGCACCACGCGGCTGCCGAACCGTTCGCGAAACACCTTGAAACTGATCACCAGATCGGCCTCCATCACGCGGCTGCCATCGTCCTGCGGGGTGATCTTGCGCACCCGGGCGGCCGCCGTCCAGGGCAGGAACTGCGGATAGGAGGCGACATCCGCCACAAGGTCGTACATCTGCTGCGCGCTGTAGGGCAGATGTCGTGTCTCTGCATGTGACGGCATATCCCCTCCCGGCTATGGAAAACCGCGTGACAGTGAGCCGCTATTTCGTAGACTGGCCGCGGTTTTGCAAGGGAAAGTCATGGCAGATCGCCCATATGTCATCGAGCGTATGATCTCGGCCAAGTCGATTGCCGCCCGGATTGAGGACCTGTCGCGCGATATCGCCATGGCCTATGCCGGGACCGATAAACTGGTTGTCGTCGGGCTTCTGCGCGGATCGTTCATTTTCATCGCCGATCTCGTGCGCGAACTGGACATGCCCGTCGAGGTCGATTTCATCGAAACCTCCTCCTATGGCAACGCCACCGAGTCGAGCCGCGAGGTGCGCATCCTCAAGGATCTGCGTGGCGATATCGAGGGGCGTGACGTGCTGGTGGTCGAGGATATCGTCGATACCGGCCACACGCTGGCCCATGTCCTGAACCTTTTGCAAAGCCGAAGGCCCCGCAGGCTGCGCACGATCGCCTTGCTCGACAAGCCGTCCCGGCGCGAGGCCGATGTCACGGCCGACTGGATCGGATTCGAGGTGCCGGATGCCTTCGTCGTGGGCTATGGCATCGATTACGCGCAGCAGGGCCGCAACCTGCCCTATATCGGACAGGTGCGGTTCGATACGGCATGACACGTCGCGGTGTGTCCGGTGACCGTCGCGACAGCGACTTTCATCGGCGGGCCGGACCAACAACAGGAAGATCACCATGAGCTACGGCATCTATATCGGGCGCAATCATACCGCTGACGGCATCGCCTATCTTGCGGGCTACGGCGATGAGCCCAGCAGTCACTGGCTGGAGATCATGCCGCGCATGGCGCATGACAGGGACGCCACGATCACCGTGGGGGTCACGCCGCAGGCCGATATGCCCGGCCGGCTGACCGAGATTCCGCAGGCCGGAGAAACCGCCCGCAACATCCGCGTCAGCTACAGCTATTACCTCGGCGTGCCGGCACCGCTGACCAATGGCGGGCTGAATGAACACGGTGTCGCCGTGCGCGACATCTGGTCGACCTCGCGGGCCGAACTGATCGAGATGACACCCGGCGACCAGACTGGCCCGAACTATTCCGACCTTGCCCGGATCGTGATCGAACGGGCCCGCACCGCGCGTGAAGGCGTGGACCTGATCGGAGAGCTGATCGCGCAACATGGCTATTCCACCTATGGCGGCAATTCGCACATGATTGCCGACCCTGACGAGGCCTGGGTCGTGATCGAATTTGCGGGTGGCAAGGGGCTGTGGTGCGCCGAACGCCTTGGCCCGGACAGCATCCGCGCCTCGCGCCCCGGTTACATCGGCGAGGTACCGCAAAGCCCCGATGACGACTTCAGGTTTCCGGCCCATTTCTTCGACGTGGCAAACGAACAGGGCTGGTTCGATCCGTCCGATGGCCCGTTTCACGTCAACCACATCTACGGTGACGGCAAACACCGGTGGGACGGCGTCATCTGGATCGAGGACGAGATGCGCCGCCGCGCGCAGCGCGCGGGCAAGATCACCCGGGATGACGTGTTCTGGTCGATTTCGACCCCGCGCCTGACCGGTGACACGGCAGGTTACGGACAGGTGGTACCGCTGGTGCATCCCGAACATCCCGGCCTGCGGATGCTGTGGCATGCGCCCATCGGGCCGGTCACGGCGCCATTGTTGCCGGTTTTCATGGGCCAGGATGCGGTGCCCCTGCCCTATCGGCAGCACCGCTACCTGACCACGGGCGAGAGCCACCGATTTCTTGATCGCCGCAAGGAAGACAACGCGCCGGACACCGTTTCGCAAATTCCGCAGGGCGTGGAAACAGCAGGTTCAGCGGTCTACGCGTTCAAGCGGCTGATGCATCTGGCCTTTCAGAAGCCGGACCTGATCCTGGACGAGGTTGACCGTCACTGGCGCGCCGTCGAAGCGGGGGCCAACACCGATCTGCCCGACATCATGGCCGCCGCCCGCACCCTTTTGAATGCCGGACAAGAGGCGCAGGCGGGCCGCATTCTGGAACAGTTCAGCACGATGTGGCTAGAACGCGCCTACCACGATTGTCTGGCCCTCGGCGAGGCCGCCCATGTGCGCCTGCGTGCCGAGGGTTCATTGAACATGAACAGCACGCCCGTAGGTCCGAACCAGATTTGGTAGGGCGGATCCTGAAACAGACCGGCCTAAAACGAGTATTATCTGTCATTGCTTCTACCCTCGATTGATTTTCACCAATCGCTGTGCTTCCATCAGGTTGTTTTTTTTTGATTGTGCGGCTTGGCACCCGTCAGGCCAGTTGAATTGAACATTTGACAAGAAGGAATTCATACGCATGGCAGACCAGAAGATTTACGTCATGGCGCACCGCGCCAATACCAAAGGCTGGCTGGATCAGGCCCTCGAATGGAAGGCGAACGGGATCGAGGTGGATATCTCGAAAAGTGGTGGCAAGTACTATTCCTGGCATGGTGACGGCGGGTGGGAACACCTCGATACGTATCTCGATCACGCGTGCAGCTGCCTGACCGGCAAGTCGGGTGCCGGTGTCTCGCTGTTCATCTTCGACCTGAAATATGACGTGGGCGACGGCATCAAGGCCGCCGATATCACCGCCATCCGCAAAAGCGTGCAAAGCCGCCTTCTGAACCCGATCAATACCAAGGAAAACGCCCCCGACAATGCCGGTCTTTTCGCCTTTTACGGCGTCTACAAGGGCTCGGCCTATGCCGGTGAATTCGAGGAATCGATGAAATCGCAGGCCTTGCTGCCGCATGAAGGCGTGAATTACGATGCCAACCGCCGGGTCTATCCCAAAACCGCGCTGGATTGGAAAACGGCCAATGGCGTTCGGAACTTTATTTATTCAAGCGGGATTTATGTCGGCGGGGCCAGTCCGGCCATGTGGAAACAACTCGAGAAGGCGAGCGAATTGCGCAAAACCAATGCCTTCGGCAGCTATGGCTGGACATTCGGTTATCCCGGCTCGGCCGTGGACACATTCGAGAACTACGGCGTGGACGCAACCTTGGGCAACATGGATCAACCCTATGGCTGGTTGCCGACCTATCTCGATCACTACGGGCTGAAAAAGCACAAGCTCGTCACGCGAAAAGACGTCCCGCCATTCCTGTCGAAACGAGGCTGAGGGGCGGCCTGCCAAAGGTGTGACCCGGGTCGAGCATGCCCACGAATGAAAGGGTCCGGGCCGTCGGCGCGCCCGATCAGTCTACTTCAGCAAGGCCTGCTCCGCCTCGGCCGAGAGCGGCTGAGAGGCGCCGATGGCCGTGTAGAACGCATCAAGCGCCTCAAGGGACGCCGCGGGCGCGTAGCCACTGGAATTCGAAGCAACCGACAGCGC
>JANSYB010000278.1 GCA_024742655.1 Paracoccaceae bacterium
ATCCTGACCCTGCCTCATATCGCGGATATCGAGGCGCTGATGCACGTCGCCCGCATCAAGACAGACGAGGTGCTGCCGCTGTGATCGACCTCGACACGACCGACCGCCGCCTGCTGCGTGAACTGGTTCAGGACGCCACCCAGTCCGCCGGTGCGCTTGGCCGGAAACTCGGGCTCAGCCAGCCTGCCGCGTGGCGACGCATCCGGCGGCTGCGCGACAGCGGCATCCTCAAGACCCAGCGTCTGGATCTGGACAAGGAGCGGCTGGGGTTCGGGGTGACTGTCTTTCTGGGGCTCAAGCTGGCCACCAAGGGCCGGGTCAGCCTGCAGGATTTCGAACGCGCCGTGAGTGCCATCCCCGAGGTGCAGACCGTCGAGCATATCCTCGGTCTCTATGATTACCGCCTGCGGGTGGTGGCGCGCGATATCGCCGATTTCGAGCGTGTCCTGCGCCGCCGGATCATGACCCTGCCCGGCGTTGGGGATGTCGAGGCGAATGTGCTGCTGTCCGAAGAACGTCGCCCCGGCCCGATCGGATAGGCGCACCGGTCCAGCTCCCCATGCGTAACGCAGCCCCGGCCAGGCCAGGCATCAGGCCGACAAACGCCAGGCACTCGCTTCGTAGTTTTTGAGTGGATAGCGGGACATGTGCATATCCCCCCGCCGCGCCTCGAGTTCCGGAAACAGTGCCACGATCTCGTCGCGCTCATCCGGCGTTACGGCCTGCAGCGATTGCTGCCCGGGATAGAGGCTTTCGGTCGCGCAGGCCTCGGCAAAGACGATCTGGTGCCCGTCCAGCAGGAAATGCCAATAGTCCACTTCGTCCACCGGCACGATCCGGATCGCCTTGCCGTCCACCAGATGCTTGGCCGCCACCAGGACCTCGCTTTCGCCGAACAGCAACTCCGCCCGCGCGCCGCGCAGCACCATGCGATGGTTCGGACTGACCCACAGATCCCGCACATTGCCCAGCGTGCCCCGCCGGATACAGACCGGGGCATTGCGCCCCAACCCGCAGGTCGTACGCCCGCCGATCCAGCGGATCCGCTGCGGCCCCGCATCCAGCGTGTTGACCATGTCGCCCTCGCGCAGCGTCTCGATCGGCTGCGGGCCCATCGGGGTTTCGATCAGCGTGCCGGCGGCGAAACAGATCAGGCTTTGTTCCGTCAGGATGTTGAGATCGCTTGAAAAAGAGCCGTCGGCCTCTTCGTCAGGGTCGATGATACCATCGCCATCCAGGTCGATGTCCTCATTGGTCGGGACTTCAAACGGACCGTTCTGATTTGCCAGCACATCGAGAATGTTCACACCCGCGACCGCCGCCAGCTCGTCCAGCACCGGTGCGCCGGGGTCGGTCGAGGTCAAATCCGAGGCGTCGAACTCGATATAGCGATCGCCCATCGTGTTGCGACCTTCCTCGATATCGCCGCCGCCGCCCGGCGGGGCGTCATAGGTGTATTTGGGCACGTCATTGAAGTAGTCGGCGGCATTGTCATAAACGATGATCCGCACGATCACGGAGTCGTCGGTCAGGACGCCCTCGGCGGTGGCGCCTTCCACCTCGAACACGATAACATCATTGTCCTCGAAAACGGCGGTGCCGTCGTGGATCATGAGTTCCCCGCCATTGCTGGCGTTCGAATTTGTCTGCGGGTCACCTATTACACTGAAACCGTTCAACAATAATGTTGTTTCGGCCATGACTGCTTGTTCGACTGCCTCCGGCCCGACCTTGCGGATCCGTTATTGTTTTGGTCCTTCATCAGGCCGGAATGTGGCGGAAATAAGGCACGGGCTGACGGAATGCCGCGTGGACTTTCGCATGGTGGGGCGCGACAAGGGCACAAAGCTTATCCGGAGACAGCCATGGCCGCCCTACTCGATCACATCGACCCAGACGGATTGCAGGAATTCTCGGTCGTGTTCACCGACCGCTCCCTCAATCACATGAGCGCGTCGTTCCAGACCGTCATGACCGATATCTCCGCCATGTTGAAAGAGGTCTACAATGCCGACGGCGTGGCGCTTGTCCCCGGTGGCGGCACCTACGCGATGGAGGCCGTCGCCCGCCAGTTCGGCGCCGGCGCCCATGCGCTGATCGTGCGCAACGGCTGGTTCTCCTATCGCTGGAGCCAGATTTTCGACGCCGGCAAGTTCACCGCCGACACGACCGTTTGCATGGCGCGCCAGACCGGAAATGGCGCTCAGGCCCCCTTTGCCCCCGCGCCGATCGAGGAGGTCACCGCGAAAATCCGCGACGCGAAACCCGACGCCGTCTTCGCACCGCATGTGGAAACCTCGGCAGGTGTGATCCTGCCGGACGACTACGTGAAAGCGCTGGCCGAAGCCGCGCATCAGGTCGGCGCGCTTCTGGTGCTGGATTGTATCGCGTCGGGCTGCGCCTGGGTGGACATGAAGGCGCTTGGGGTCGACGTGCTGATCTCGGCCCCGCAAAAGGGCTGGTCGGCCTCGCCCTCCGCCGGGCTGGTGATGCTGTCGCAACGCGCGCTGGACCGTCTGGAGGCCACGACATCGGACAGTTTCGCGGTCGATCTCAAGAAATGGCATTCGATCATGCAGACCTATGAAAACGGCGGCCATGCCTATCACACCACCATGCCGACGGATGCCTTGCGCGCGTTCCGCGACACGATGCTCGAGACACGGGACTACGGCTTTGGCAAGCTATGCGATGCCCAATGGGAGCTGGGCCGCGCGGTGCGCGCCATGTTGGCAGAAAAGGGCGTGACATCGGTGGCGGCCGATGGCTTCGGCGCGCCGGGTGTCGTGGTCAGCTATACCAATGATCCCGGTATCCAGAATGGCAGCAAGTTCGCCGCAGAAGGCATGCAGATCGCCGCCGGGGTGCCTCTGGCCTGCAATGAACCGGACGGTTTCATGACGTTCCGGCTGGGCCTCTTCGGGCTGGACAAGCTTTACGATGTGGACGGCACCAAGGCCCGCTTGCAACAGGTCCTCGACAAGGTGCTTTGAGCCCTGCCCAGAAGGCGCGCCTACGGCGCACTGTTCGTATCGCCGTTGCCCTTTGGGCACCGTCTCGGGGCAAGGACAAACGCGACGCTTTGCTCGTCGGGGCGGGCAAACGGGATGTATCGGACGCCTCCGGCGGGAGTATTTCGAGAACGCTGAAAGATGCCCCGGTTTCTTCTGGCCCAAATATCCCGGGGGTTTGGGGGCTGGCCCCCAAGGCCTGCGTGGCCTGAACGCATATGCGTCCGGCGTGGCCAGGCCACGCGTGCGGCAACACCTGCCTACCCGCGTGCGCCGAGGCCCAGTTGCATCAGGGTCTTGCGCACCGGGCCCAGAGAATAGATCGCATTCAGACCCATGGCACGGGCATCGCGCAACGGCTGGGCGTGTAGCATGGAGGCCCGGTTGAGAACGTCGATCCCCTTGACACGCGCCGTGATCTCGAGATGGCGCCGCCGGTGATAGGTCTGCAGCATTTGCGCATCGCCCAAGCGATCCGGGCTGGCCTGCGCCAGCTCCAGCAGAACGCGCATGTCGCCGAGGCTCATGTTCAGGCCCTGCGCCCCGATGGGCGGAACGACATGCGCGGCCTCGGCCACCAGCGCCACGCGTTGCGCGAACATGCGCTCGGCCAGCTGGCTGATGATCGGCCAGACCGTTCGTCGCGAGGCCAGTTTCAGCGGGCCGAACAGGTGGCAGGACCGCTCCGACATCGCCGCCTCGAACGCGTCTTCGGGCAGGCTGGTAAGGCGTTGAACCTCTGGCCCGCTTTCCATCCACACGATCGCGGAACTCGGCCGGCCCTCGTGATCGGGCAGAGGGACCAGTGTGAACGGCCCGCCCGAGCGATGGATTTCGGTGGACACATTATCGTGCGGGATCGGATGGGTGACGGCAAAGGCCAGCGCCTTTTGTCCGTATCGTGTGGTCTTGACCGGAATGCCCGCCGCCTCGCGCATGGGCGAATTGCGGCCATCCGCTGCGATCACCATGCGAGCGCGAAGCCGGCTGCCATCCGACAGGCCGACACGTGCCTCGGCCTCGCGGGTGAAAAGCGACACCGCCGCAGTGCCGGGCCGAAACGCGACGGTTTCCAGCCCATGCAGATGCGCCACCATCTCGCGCCGCAAGAGCCAGTTGGGCAGGTTCCACCCGAATGGCTTGTCGGAAATGTCCGCGGCCTCGAAATTCTTGACGACGCGCGGCTCGGCCACGGGGCCGCCGGCATCCACGATGCGCATGACCTGCAGCGGCATGGCGTGCGGGCCAAGGCGCGCCCACAGGCCGGTCTGTTCGAGCAGCGCCTGCGCGGGTTGCAGGAACGCCGTCGTGCGCAGGTCGGACCCTGCGCTGTCGCGCTCGGTCACGGGCGGGGCGGGATCGACGCAAATGACCGAAAACCCGGCCTGCCCGAAAATGGCGGCCGCGGCCAGACCGGCCACACCGCCCCCCGACACCACGATATCGCAATCGAACCCGTTCATGTCCGGCCCTCCTGCGCGCAATCATAGGGCAGGCCCATCGGCCCTGCCACCCGCAAGCGCTTTACCCGCGCGAAATGATCAGCAAAAGCACCCAGATCACCGGCACCATCGCGAGCGCCGGAAGGTATAGACCGGGAATGCCCCATGTTGCCACGCTTGCCCCCCAGGCGGCGAGCAAAACAACAACGCTCAGCAGAATCCGCGCCA
>JANSYB010000540.1 GCA_024742655.1 Paracoccaceae bacterium
TGGCCCGCGCCCGGCAGGATTGACCTGTTGCAGGCCATCGATGCGCACCTCGAAGCCGCCAAGCGCGCCCTTGGCCCGGTTGAGCCGTCCGCGGATCACGTCAAAGCCTCGATCGTCCGGCGGGTCGCTGTCATCGGTCACAAGAACGGTGACGCCCAGCACATCCTTGAGCTTGCGGGCGGTGTCGAGCGCCAGATCGCCGGCGCCGATGATCAGGCACAGCCCCTCGGAGATGATGTCGACGCTCTTGTCGGCGGGCATGTCCATTGCCGCCTCGGCCATCAGGGCGGCCATTTTGGGTAGTTTGGTTCGCGGGTCATCGGACCATCCGGCCCGGTCGCGCAAATCCGTGACCGCGGCGTCCGGTTGTCCGGCTTCGGCCGCGAGTTCCTGGAAAATCCGGGCTTCCTGCCGGCAGCACAGGATCGCGTCGCCATCGGCGACGGCCTCTGCGGTCTGGTCCAGCTGGGTGGTGCACAGCCCGGAATGTACCGCGCTGCATTCCAGCCCGGTGGCCTGTTTCAACGCCTCGCGGTCGATCTCCTGCGAGCCGGAACAATTGCATAAAATCAATTTCTTAGCCATGGTGTCCGACTGTCTCCTCCCCAGCGGCGATGCGGTGTGATCCACAAGGCGACGCAACATTAGGCACAATTCGCGACGATCGCAAACCGGGGCCGGGCAACAGGCCGGCCGGCCGCGCGACGTGGCAAACTGGCGGATGTGATTCTTTGTCGCATACGCGCGCGCCTGCAAGCGCCAAACGTCATTGCGCCTCGAATCGGGACATTCTGTCCGTCAGTGGGCCTTTGGGGGGCGCGGTCTGTGCAATTTGTCCTTTATCGCGGATTGTCTACGACGGGATGCAATTTTTGCTTTGTTCCGTTCGGTTTCTGTTCAATTCTTGGGCAACGGGAGGAACCAGCCAGACATGATCCATAATCCGGACATGTACGCCACATTGCCTCTGGGTGTCGTGATGCGTCGCACGCCCGGTGTGACCCGTTGGGCGGCCTGGGCCTGGAAGGCCACGGCGGTTCTGCCGGGGGCCGGGCCGGCGGACTGGCGGGAATTGCGCCGCGAAGGCGAGGCGGTTGAGTATCATGCCGCCACCCTGACCCTCGAATTGCACGGAGCGGAGACCGAGGCCTATCTGCACGGCCTGTCGTCGCGTGTGCCCTCGGTCTATGTGGTTCTGCGGGAAACCGATGCCGAGGATTGCCCGCTGGAGGCGGTTCTGGTCACCGCTTCGCCCTATGAGGCGCAGGACTATGCCGACAATGGCGAGGATGTCGTCGAGAAGGTGCCGATGCCCGAGGGGCTTGTCGCCTGGGTGCGCGATTTCGCCGAGACGCATCATCGCGAAGAGGAATTCAAGAAGCGCAAGCGCGACAAGATGCGGGTCGACCGCGTCGAGGACGGGATCGGCGATCCGCGGATCAACCCGATGCAAGATGTGTATCGCTCGCCCACGCTGGTCAGGAAGGGGCGTCTGCAATGAGCCGTCCCGCGGATTTCTGGGCGCGCCGCAAGGCGAAGGTGGCCGAGGAGCAGCTTGCAGAGGCCCGCGCGGCCGAGGCTGCCGAAGAGGCGGCCCGCGAGGCGGAGCTGGCCGAGAAGAGCGACGAGGAAATCCTTGAGGATCTGGGTCTGCCCGATCCCGACACCTTGGAAGAAGGGGCTGATTTCAAGGCGTTCATGGCCAAGGCCGTGCCGGATCGGATTCGCAGGCGCGCCTTGCGACGCCTTTGGATCAGCAACCCGGCGCTGGCAAATCTGGATGGATTGCTGGACTACGGTGAAGACTTCACCGACAGCGCCAAGGTGATCGAAAACATGCAGACCGCCTACCAGGTGGGCAAGGGCATGCTGGCCCATGTCGAGGAGCTGGCCCGTCAGGCCGAGGCCAAGGAGCAAGCCGAGGCCGAGGTGGCGTCGGCGGATCCCGAGCCATCGGAGCCGATCGCGGAGCCCGCAGCGGAAGACAACACCGTCGCGTTGCACGACGCAGAGCCCGCGCCCCGGCTCGCGCAGACAACGGACCCCGCCGAGGCGCGGGAAGATCACGATGAGCCTGTCGACTTGCAGCCGCGCCGCCGGATGCGGTTCAGCTTTGACGACCAGTCGGAGCGCGCCACAGGATGACCCAGGAGAGTGTAATGGAACAGACAGAGGCTCGTCCCAGGATCGCGGAGGAAGATCGCCTGCGCGGCGATCTTTATGACTTCCTCGGTGTTCTTCTGGCAGGACCGCCCAACCAGAGCCTGCTGAAAAGCACCGCCGCGCTGAACGGCGATGACAGCACCGATCTGGGAACCGCGATCAAGGCGCTGTCCCAGATCGCCTCGCATACCAAGCCGCAGGCTGTTGAGCGCGAATTCAATGCGCTGTTCATCGGGCTGGGCCGGGGGGAACTGCTGCCCTATGCGAGCTATTACCTCACCGGGTTCCTGAACGAAAAGCCGCTTGCCGTGCTGCGCCGCGACATGGCGGCGCGCAGCATGACGCGGGCGCAGAATGTCTATGAGCCA
>JANSYB010000072.1 GCA_024742655.1 Paracoccaceae bacterium
CTGTGCAACCGGGCGATTGCGGTCAGCATTGCAGGATAGAAATAATCCGAGGCCAAGGCGTCACACAGACCGTCCTCGATCATGTCGGCCGCGGCAAGGGAGCCGATGTGGCTTCCTCCGCGCGCGGCATTGGGTGCACCGAAAATGATGGCGTCTCCTGAATTGCGCGCGGCATGGGCCGCATCCAGAACCATCGGAAACTCCGCCACCGATGCCCCAAGATCGCGAAAGAAACTGCGTGTTTCTGCCCGGGTGTCATCGTGGCTGAGCATGGGGACACCCGCGCGGCGGCCCATCTGTGCCACTTTGGCGATCATGGCGGGCACGTCCGCGCGCCGGCTCCAGATCTGGCCCAGAAGTGCGACATATTCTTCGCCCGAGACACCGGCACGATGCGCTTTCGATGCTGTCCTTTGTTTCATCCTCTCGTCGTCGAGCGACGCAATCGAGAAATCCGGGCTGAACTCGAACGCGCGATCCTGGACGGGCAGATCATAGGCGCGCATGGTCATCGATGTATGGTCGTTGAAGGCGATGGCGGGCAAGAGCGGGCCTTGCAGCGCCCATTCGATGATGTCGAGAGCCTCGAACGCGAATGTTTCCCAACGCAGCTGCACGCGGTTTTCGACCGTCAAGCGCGGCGCAAGAGTTTGGATCGCCTGCATCAGGTCGCGCCCGCGCGCGATGTCGCGCAGGCCCGGCTCCCAGCTTAGCGTGATGGCGTGGTAGGCGGTCGCAATCCCGTTTGAGGCCAGCTGCCGATCCGTATCGATCACCGCGGCCTCGGTGGGGAAATAGACGCCCGGACGCGGCATCAGCTGGCGTTCGAAAGCATCGCCATGCACGTCGATCATGGCCGGGGCGAGGAGGCGGTTCCGCGCGTCGACCACATCGCCCCGGGCAGGCCCCCCGATATCGGTGATGACGCCATCGGCAACGGTCACGGTGGTCTCGACGACGTCATCGGGCAGGATCACCTGTGCGCCTTGAAACGTAATGGTCATGAAGAGAGGTCCTTTTAGCGCTCGGTTCCGATGATGCGGTTACGAGCCCAGCCGCTGATCTGCTCGATGCCGATCACGACGACGGCGATCATCAGGATCACCGTCATGGCCGTTGGATAGTCAAAGAGGTCGAAACCGACCTTGAGTTCGATGCCGATGCCACCGGCCCCGACGAGGCCCAGAATGGTCGAGGACCGAACGGCCTTTTCCAAAGCGTAAAGCGAGGTGGAGATGAAGGCGGGCATGGCGGCGGGGATCGTCGCGCAGGCCACGACATCGATTTTGCGCGCGCCTGTGGCCGCGAGGCTTTCGGCGGGGCCCTTGTCCGTGCCTTCCATATCGTCGGCGAAGAACCGGCCGCAAAAGCCGACCGTGTCCACCACGATGGCGAGCATGCCGGCAAAGGGGCCAAGGCCGACGGCGACCACGAAGACAAGCGCCCATGCGATATCAGGCACGGCGCGCAGAAAGCCCAGGATCGTGCGGGTAACCTGATTGATCCAGCCCCCCGCGACCAACCCGCGCGCTGCCAGAAGGGCGACCGGCACCGACAGGATCACACCGATCACGGCCCCGGCAACCGCGATCTGCAAGGTCTCGATCATCTTCCAGCCCAGGCGCTCAAGCACCGAAGGTTCCAGGTTGGGTGGCCAGGCGCGGGACATGAAATCGGCAAAGCGGGGTGGCGAGGTTGTGACCTTCTCCAGCGAGAAACCGGCACCGTTGAGGCACCACACAATGAGAGCGACGCCGGCGGCGTAGCCCAGGAATCCAACCGCAGATACACGGTCATAGCGCGGCGGTATCGCGTCAGTCATAGAGGCCCCTCAGATCCGCAGGCTTGAGCGACGCCGCCGTGGCATCAAGGCGCAGCCGCCCCTCGGCCAGGCCCAGCACGCGGTCGCCATAGCGCAGGGCGTGATCGATGTGGTGCGAGGTGAACACGACCGTGACACCGTTTTCGCGCGCCAGTTGGAAAAAGAGGTCCATCACGTCCTCGCCCGCCGCCGGATCGAGCGAGGCGCACGGCTCATCTGCGATCAGTATCTCGGGGGCCCCAACAATTGCGCGGGCGATGGCGACGCGTTGGGATTGACCGCCTGACAGACGGTCGGCGCGGCGCAGGGCGAGATCGGCCAACCCCACCTTTTCCAGCGCCTGCATCGCGTCCAGGCGCGATGCCTCCGGCGCGAAACGGTGGCTCCAGTGGCGCAGGCCGGGGCGTTGGCCGAGAAGGCCATGAACGACGTTGGACAGGACCGACAGGCGGGGCACCAGGTTGTGCTTTTGTGACACCAGACCAATGCGCGCACGCAGGCCGCGCAGGGCCGCATGCGATGTTGTTCCTGTGTCCTGTCCAAGCAAAACGACCCGCCCGTCACTGACCGGAAGCAACCCCATCAAACATCGCAGAAGGGTCGATTTGCCCGTGCCGTTGGCCCCCACAAGGGCGACGGCTTCTGCGCGAACCAGTCGAAAGCTGACATCGGAGAAAATCGGCGTGCCGGCAAAAGTCTTGCTGACGCAGGATGCCTCGATATCGACA
Source organism: Paracoccaceae bacterium (assembly GCA_024742655.1). Classification (GTDB taxonomy): domain Bacteria; phylum Pseudomonadota; class Alphaproteobacteria; order Rhodobacterales; family Rhodobacteraceae; genus Roseovarius. Next base: position 2,551 of record JANSYB010000072.1, read on the forward strand.
GGCGCAACCGGGACGCCAAGCGCCCCGGTTGATGCGACCTGCGTCTTGGGGGCAGGCCGGGATTTCAGCGATAGATCAGTCACCAATGAAGTTGTCGAACTGTGGGAAGCCCGCATTGGCGTACATGGAGCGCACGTAGTCATAAGCGCTGTCCTCGATTGCAACGAGGTCCATGCCGACATACTTGTCGTTCTCTTCGTGCGCGATAATGCCTTCGATGATGGAGGCCTTGTTGTCCAGAATGGCGTTCTTCACCGTCTCGGCCGCCTCTTTGGGGACATGTGCGCCAACCATGATCATGTCATTGGGCAAATCACCCGACCGTGCGATCATCTTGAAATAGCCATAAGGCAATTCGGTTTCCTTGTTTCGCACGCTGAGCCAGCTGCCCGCGTTTGAGCCGAGCGCGTCGACGTCTCCGGCCTTGAGCGCCTCGTGGGCGATGTTGCGGCTGGTGTGGATTTTCTCGATATCGTTGACCGGGTCGATGCCGTGATCGGCCAGCACCTGCATCGGGCACAGCATGTTGGAGGTCGATCCGATGTCGCCGAAGGCGACCTTCTTGCCCTTGAGATCGGCAGGCACGTTGATGCCGCTGTCGGCGCGCACGATGATGGCGCAGTGATAATCCGGGCGGCCCAGACCGACCAGCGGTGTGGCTTCGGTGAGCTTGTTGATCACCACGTATTCTGCAGGACCGGAGACGACGAAATCGACGGTCTTGCCACGCAAGGCCTCGGCGGCGGCCGTGCGGGAATTCACCGGGAAGAACTCGAATGTTTCGCCTGTGGCGCTTTCGAGGGCTGTCTTGAACGGGCCCCATTCGGTTTGAAGGCGTTCCATGCCTTCCACGTCCGTCACGGCCAGTTTCCAGGTTTCCGCCAGGCTGGCGGTCGCGGTTGCGGCTGCCAAGCCGAGGCCCAGCAGGATGGTTTTGATTGTCATGATGACCCCCTTCAATGGTTGGCCGACTTAACCCTGAGAGGCTTTTCAGCCTGTTGACGTTTTTATGAAGATTTTACGAAACTGCTGGCCTCACAGGATGATCTCGATGCCGACGATCAGCAGGACCAGAAAGCCGAGATAGGCCACGAAGCTGCTTTGTTCCTCACCGTCGATCACGACCTTTCGCAAGAGCGAGCTGAAGATGTCGAAGAGCGAGACAGTGATCAGGATGATCAACAGTATGGCGGCGCCCGAGGCGTAATCGAAGCCGCGCAGCGCTTCCGACAGCGACATGCCGATGCCGCCAGCGCCCACGATGCCAAGAACGGTGGCGGAGCGTACGTTGGATTCGAACCGGTAGAGAGAAAAGGAAATCCACAGTGGCAATACCTGCGGTATCACGCCGTAGACGACCTCCTGAAGACGCGAGGCGCCAGTGGCGCGGATGCCTTCGACCGGACGCGGATCAATGGCCTCGACCGCCTCGGAGAAAAGCTTGGCCAGGGTGCCGGTGGTATGGATGGTGAGGGCCATGACGCCGGCCAGCGGGCCAAGACCCACGGCGGCGACGAAGATCAGGGCGAACACCAGTTCGTTGATGGCGCGAAATGCATCCATCAGGCGGCGGACCGGGAAGACGATCCAGGATGGCGCCAGGTTGGTCGAGGACAAAAGGCCGAAGGGGATGCCAAGCAGGATCGACAGAAACGAGCCCCAGACGGCCATCTGCACCGATTCCAGCATCAGTTCGAGATAGCTGCGCCAATAGCGAAAATTCGGCGTCAGGAAGTCTTCGAGCAGCAGGGCCATGTTGCCGCCGCCCGAGAATACCTCGCCGAAGCGATGCATGTCCGCCGGTACGAAGCTCCACACCAGAAGGACGAGGAAGGTGCCCCATAAGAGGGCGTCAAACCCCTTTTCCTTGGTCGTGCGGCGGGGCACTTCGATATCGTCAAGGGTCCGGACGGTGGCGTCGGTCATGGGGGAGGTCCATCATAAAGAAAAACCCCTGCCCCAAGATGGGGCAGGGGCGGTCATTGGCGCCGATTACTTGCGCGGGCGGGCTTCGGCAGCGGCGCGGATTTCGGAGATCTTGGCGTTGATCTCTGCGATCTTGGCGGTCTTCTCTTCGTCCGAGTACGTGTCGTCACCTTCGATCGACATGCGCACGCGGATCTGGTCCATTTCGTAGAAGGGCCAAAGTTGCGCGTTCGAAGACGGGATGAAAGGCCCCATGTCGATCAGGGCGAGGTTTTGGCGGGCCTCGGCCACCTCTTCATCCGTGCCGTGGCGGCCATAGGTCATGAAAAAGCTCATGATGTTGGCCTTCACCGCATCGTCCAGTTCCGGGCGCCAGGCCATCGGATCCGATGCGATCAGCGGTGAGCGCCAGATTTCCTTGAGTTCCGCAAAGAGCTCTGGTTTGGCGGTTTTCAGGCGCGAATACATGCCTGTGGACGATGCCACAGCGGCGTCGACCTGTTGCGTGGCCACCGAAATGAGGTTGGTTTCATGGTTGGCGTTGCGCACCGTCTTGAAGCAATCGCGCGGGGCCACGCCTTCCTTGGCAAAGATGAAGGTGGAGGGCACGAGAAAGCCCGAGGTGGAGTTCGGATCGCCGATCCCGAAGTCCAGGGATTGGTCGCAGGCCATCACGTCTTCATAGGTCAGGCCCGAATCCTTGTGCGTGACCATGACCGACCAGTAGCCGCGGTCACCGGTGGCTTCGGTCGTCTGGGCGAAGATCTCGGCCCCCGCGCGGTCCACTGCGACCATGGCGGATTTGTTGCCGTACCAGACAACGTCGACCTTATCAAAGCGCATGCCTTCGATCACGCCAGCATAGTCAGAGGCGAAAAACGGCTCGACCGGCATGCCAAGCGCCTCTTGCATGTCTTCCAGAAACGGGCCCCATTTTTCGCGCTGCGCGCTGGAGCTTTCGGTCGACAGAATGCCGAAGAACAGGGTGTCGGGATTGGTCCGTTCGTCGGCTGCGACCGGGGCGGCAAGGCTTGCAGCCAGGCCGGCGACGGATGCGAGAAGGGCAAAGAGTTTCATGGGTTTTCTCCGGTTGGTTTTGGGAATCAGGCAGGCAATTCCTCCAGCGCAGCGGGCTGGTGCGGGTGGAAATCATCGGCGTCCGGAAGGATCAGTTCTTCGCTGGCGTCGCCATAGATTTCGCGAAGAAACCGCGTCGTGAGTTCGGCGCTGGGCCCATCGAAGACGACGCGTCCATCGCGCATCGCGATTGTGCGCGGACAGTAGCGACGGGCGTATTCGACCTGATGCAGCGAGACGAGAACGGCGGCCCCGTCGACGCGGTTGATTTCGGACAGGATCTCCATCACGCGCTTGGCCGACGCAGGGTCGAGCGACGCAATGGGTTCATCGGCCAGGATCAGCCTCGCCTCTTGCACAAGGCAGCGCGCAATGGCGGCGCGCTGTTGCTGGCCGCCAGAAAGCGTTGCGGCCCTCTGGCGCACGGTTTCGGCGATTCCGACCCGCGTAAGTGCACGCATGGCCATTTTCTTCTCGGCTTCGGTAAAGGCCATCAACGTGCCGCGCAGGCGCGGCACGCGACCCAGCCGACCGGTCAGCACGTTGGTCATGACCGTCAATCGGGGGACCAGGTTGAACTGCTGGAATATCACGCCGAGATGCTGCCTCAGGCCAGCCACCCTCGGTGAAAGCTTTCCGGCAACCTGCATGGTCTCTCCGGCGACATCTATACGACCGCCTTGCAGACCGGCATCCGAAGTGATCAGCCCGGCGATATGACGTATGAGCGTGGACTTCCCTGACCCCGATGCCCCGATCAGGGCGACCATTTCACCCTCGGAAATGCTCAGGGAGACGTCGTTGAGCGCCCGTTTGCCATTCGAAAAGGTCTTGTTGATTTTCGACACATGTATTGCTTGCATCAGGCCCTCCTCGGGCCTGCCTACGGCATGTCCGTGTCATTTAAGTTTAAGTTAAATGACAAAAAAGCTACGGCAGAACCTGGTCGGCGCATCGCGTTTTGCGGGTGCATGTCGCGCAGATCGCTGTCTGAAGCTCTGGAGCGTGACTGCCGACCACAACCGGCGCAGTTGCGCCAAGCCACCCAAGTGCTGGCGGCTGGCATGCAGTCCTCTTGCATGACGACATCCCAAACCGCGATATGGGTCGGCTGAACGGGCTGTGGGGGCGGTGCTGAACGAAGTCTCCCGATCAGCTTGACACGCATCAAGGTGTCATGGCCTTGCGCACGTATAGTCGTGCCAAAGGATGGCAGTCATCATGGACACGGTTTTTCGCACGAAGGGACTGACCAAGATCTACGATACCGGCACGCTGCAGGTGCGGGCGCTGGATGGGGTCGATCTTGAGCTTTACGCCGGTGAACTGGCCGTTTTGCTGGGCCCGTCGGGCAGTGGCAAGTCGACCTTGCTGAATATTCTCGGCGGGCTGGATCAAGCCACTTCGGGCCATGTCTGGTTCCATGACCTCGAACTGACATCGCTCAATGCGCGCCGCCTGACGCAGTATCGGCGCGACCATGTCGGCTTCGTCTTTCAGTTCTATAACCTCGTCGCCAGCCTGACGGCGCGCGAGAACGTGCAGCTTGTCACCGATGTGGCCCCGAATCCGATGCCCGCCGACGAGGCGCTGGCGCAGGTCGGGCTGGAGCATCGGCTGGATCATTTCCCGGCGGAAATGTCGGGCGGGGAACAACAGCGCGTCGCCATCGCTCGCGCCATCGCCAAGCGCCCGGAGGTTCTGTTGTGCGATGAACCGACCGGTGCGCTGGACAGCAAGACCGGTGTTCAGGTTCTGGAGGTTCTGCGCGAGGTCAATGACCGTCTCGGGACCACCACGGCCGTGATCACGCATAATGCCGCGATCCGAAAGATGGCGCACCGGGTCGTCTATTTCCTCGACGGTCGGATCGACCGGGTCGAGCAGAACGAGACCCGCATCGCCCCGGCGGAGATCACATGGTAAGGCCGGGCATATCCGCGCTGGATCGCAAGCTGTTGCGCGATTTCCAGCGCCTTTGGGCGCAGGCACTGGCCATTGCCGCCGTTCTGGGCTGCGGTGTGGCGATCCTGCTGGCGACTTTCGGCACCTATGTGTCGCTCGAGGAAACGCGCACCGCCTATTACGAACGGCAGCGCTTTGCCGATGTCTTCGCCGACGCCAACCGCGCGCCGCGCTGGTTGTTGCGCGAGGTGCGCGCCATCGAAGGGGTGCGCGCGGCCGAGGGGCGCATTTCGCAATTCGCCGTGCTGGATGTGCCGGGGCAGGAGGAAACCGTCACCGCGCGACTTTTGTCTCTGCCCTCGGATGGCGGCGCGCGGCTGAACGTGCCGGTGCTGCGACAGGGCCGTCTGCCGGCGCCCGAGGCCATCGACGAGGTCGCCGTGAACCAGCCTTTCGCGCAGGCCAACGGGCTGCTGCCGGGCGACAGGTTCTTTGCCAATCTCAATGGCCGCAAGCGGGAGCTGACCCTCACCGGCACGCTGTTGTCGCCCGAGTTCATCTATACGATCGGGCCCGGCGCATTGATGCCGGACAATGAAA
>JANSYB010000326.1 GCA_024742655.1 Paracoccaceae bacterium
ATGTGTTCGGGAACTGTCGACCAAAGCTGCTGTTCGTCTTCTGCAAAATCCTGGGTACACCAGACAATCAGATCGGCGCGCGACGTCACGACTTCGAGCGCGCGCCTGCGTTCGATATCTGTGCCATAGAGGCCGATCTCGATGAAATCCTGCTGGACAAGACGGGGGTCGGGCAACTCCTGGCGCGCGCGCACGGCATCGTCCGGGATATCCCCATTCTTCAGCAGACCGGCAACGGTAGACACCGAACCATCGGCGCGTTCGATCAATGCCTGTTCGGTATCGCCGAATGAAAGCTCGAATACCGGAACGGATTTCAAGTGTCCGATGTCCGGGCGGGCCGCCATCATTTCAATGAGCTTGGTTTTACCACTGCCTGCGAACCCGGTCACCACCACCTGAACCGGTCTGGTCAGAAGCGTCAGAAGGCGTGCACCGCACCGGTCAAACGGCGGCGGAAGATTGCCCTGGTCAAGCACTTGTCCAAGAGTGTCGATGACCGGATCGAACTTTGCTGTGATAGTCACGCGTTATCTCCAGTCATCCGTGCCCGACCGCGTTCCTCGACCGCTTGAAGCGGGTCAGGATCGTCACGGTCTCGTGGCGTCCGTCACTCAGGCGGGTAACGGTTTCGTTCTTGTCCCCTGCATCCCTTGCGGCACCTTCGGACTGAACCTTGATGACGCACAGCGACAGGTTGTCCTGGCAGGGGTCGTCGAGGTTCTTGATTTCCTGGGCCAGTGTGGCGCTGATTTCCTCAGCCGATTTCTTTTGCTGGAAACGCAGCAAGCTTTGGATCTGGTCTTCCGAGATGAATTGAAGACCGTCACTGGCCGCCAGGACAATATCGCCTTCCATGAGCGAGAACGGTGTCGTGGGACAATCGATCTGAGCAATCTTGCCGCCAATCAAGACCGACGTCAGACATGTCTGGTCGGGATGCTGCAATGCATCCGCCCGGCTCATCAGACCTGAGGATACCAGATACTCGATTTGCGAGGCCAAAGCATGCTCCTCATTGAGGCGCATCAGCGTTCCGTTGCGAAAAAGGTAAAGCGGGGAATCCCCCACCGAGACCCAATACAGACGATCTTCCACCAGAACCGAGGCGAGCAGCGTTGCCCCCATGCCATGCGCATCAGGGTGTTCGCTTGCATAAAGCCCGATACAGTCATTGGCGTTGAATGCGGCGCTCTCAAGGACTTCGCAAAGATGCGCCTCGAAGCGTTTCGGATCGCCCGATTGCAGTTTCAGTGCGCTGAACACCTCCGTGACAACGATCTTGCTGGCGACATCGCCCGCCTCGTGCCCCCCCATGCCATCGGCCAGCACGACGAAACCAAATGGCTGACCGGACGGGAAGTCCGAGGCGAGAGCATCCTCCTGACGCTCCCGCCGTCCGCGGTCGATGATCATTGCGGAATCGTAGACAAGCTCAGCCTTGGTTTGCATAAGCTCGACCTGTCGCTGTTTCATTTTCCCAGGAAAACTCCGGGCAGCAGAACGGGACGAACCGGAGCGTAGTTTCGCCAATCGTTATGTTGTCGCCAGCGGTAAGTTCTTCGGTGCTCAAGACGGGCCGGTTGTTGCGGCGCACGATGTTTGCCTTTCCGCCATGACCGATGAAAAAGCCCTGCTGCTGATCGTCATACGCGATTGACGCATGGCTCTCACGCGAAATGCTGTTGTCTCCGAAATCCAGACGCACGGTCTGGTCCTCGCCGCGTCCGATCGTGCTGACCCCGTGGAAAAGCGTGAACGCAGAGCCCCGGCCCGCACCTTCAATGACGATAAGCCAGCCAACCGGGAACGAGGTGTAGGGCGCAACGCGGGCCTTGTCGTTGTCCGCCATCGGGTCAGCCTCGGATTCCATCCCGGCGTTGAAACCCAACAATCGCGTCTTGACACGCCCATGCCGGCTGGAGCCGCGGCCGACGGCAGGCTGTGGAACTTCGACACGCTGGGGCAGGTCTGTGTCAGGCGCGGATGCTGGCTCCGCCTTGAAAACGGGCTCGGCCGGTCGCGCAGGCGTGGGCTCAAATGCGGAGATCTCGGGCTGCGCAGGCGCCGAGGGTTCCGGATCGTCGGCGATGGCCTGGTCTTCGGACCCTTGCTCTGATTCAGCCTGCAGTTTTGCAATCGTTGCACCGAAGCCAGATTTCTTGACAGTCTGGGCGCTGACCTCTTCCCCATCGCTTGCCGTCCGCCGGGACGTATCCGATTCACCAGGGTCTTGGCCGTCTGTCGCCGACACGCTCGCCTCGTCTGCTGAGATCTGCGCGTCCGGTGAAACATCATCAGTCGTTTCAGGTGCGGTGCTTTGGGAGAAGGCCGCGCTCAACGGTGTTGACCCGATTGCATAATAGTCGAAATCATCCTTGGAGCAGGTCGTCACTTCAAAACGGGTCTTCTCTTCGCTTTCGGCAAAGAAATCCGCGACTTCTTCACTGACACCAAGGTCCGCCTTGCCGCCTTCATCCAAGGACGGCTGTGTTTTCGCGTCGTATTGAGGCTTGACCGTTTCGACGGACTTTTCATCCGGGTTCGACATGTCCGCCTCGGCAAAGTCCGCCGGCACGCTCGGGCTTTGCGCATCGAATTGCCCGATTACGGGCGTTGGCGTTCCGTTGACCGACGGGTAAGTCTGGCGTTTCTCGCCAATAATCTCGCGAATGAACTTCATACTGCTTCCTTTCATATCTGTGCCTATGCAACCGAGCCGCCGGTTACTCTCGAAAATTTCCTGAACACGCTGAGAAGCCCGAAAAGGCTGCTTTCAGAGTCCGCCTTGCAAGTGGGCGCCGCAGACATCTCCTGCAGGGCCCGGCCGCGCCCGCGTTTTTGTTTTGCGTCTTGTTCCTTGAGCCATTTCTCAAGATCATCGATCGGTTGACCGAAGATATCGACCAGAGGAGCGCACTCTTTTTCGACCTCGGGCTCCGGGTTCACCTGCTGTTTGGCGACGCCCGGCTTGCCGGGTTGAACCTTTGTATTGGTTTCCTGCACCAACGATGAGATCTTCTGTGCCAGTTCGCTTTCCGGCTCGGCGGCTTTCTGGTGCACTGGTGGCGACGTGACATTTGCAGCCGTTGCATTGGCATCCTGTGAGGCCATTCCGGCGCAGGACAATTCCGGCTGAAGCGGTGATGCCTCCTGAGGGTTATTCAACGCATCAAGCCAGGCTTCTGCGGACTGGAAACGGTCTTTCTGCGCCACGCAAAGCGCTGTGTCGATCGCGCGCAGGAAAGATTTGTCGAAGGGCCAGTTGCCTGTGGCCAATGGCTGGTAGGGGTCGGGCATGTCGGAGGTCAACGCCGCAACCCTTTTCTGACAATCCGGCGGCGCGTTGCCCGTGATCAGGTGATAGAACGTCGCGCCGACAGAATAGATATCGCTGGACGGGCCTTGATCTCCGTCCGTGTAGTAGAATTCATGCGGCGAGTACCCGTCCTTGACTGCCATGAAATGTGACAGAACCCGGGTTTGCCGCGCAGTCTCCTCGCGCGCGGCGCCGAAATCGATGATGGTCAGTTTGTTGTTTGCATCCACCAGAAGGTTATCAGGTGAAATGTCGCGATGCAGCATGCCCATGCCGTGCACGTAGTTCAGTGCGCTGAGCGTTTCGTGCAGAAAGCTCTCGATCAGCGCTTCGTTTATGCGTCCCGGATCGACCTCCAGCATTGTCAGAAGGTCCATCCCGTCCACAAAATCCATTGCTATGTAGGCGGTGTTGTTTTCCTGGAAGACCTGGTGGACTTTCACGATGTGCGGGTGATCAAACTTTGCCATGCGCAACGCTTCGCGCAGGAAACTGCGGATGATTTTCTGGAACTGTTCCTGAAAATCGGCCTTGTGCGGCCGCACAGAACTGTCCACGCGCCGGCACATGGTGCTGGGAAAGCACTCTTTGATGACAACGATACGATCAAGACTGTCGCGCGCGAGATAGGTCATCCCGAAACCACCGCCGATCAGATGTCGCTCGATCTTGTATTGCCCGTAAAGCAGGGTGTGGCCCGGCAATAGATGGTCGGATTCGCAGTGGCTCAGATTGTTCGCGTTGGTTTGCACGTCGGCTCTTCCCGGGGGTTTTGGCAGAATTCAAGGATACCCAAAAACACTCGAACGAACGCGCTTAGGTTGAAACGCCATTGTGGTAAAAACGTGACCACAATCGTGCAAAGAGTTGGCGTGCCTGAACAATTGCGCCTAACGGTGCGTGGGCGAGGC
>JANSYB010000423.1 GCA_024742655.1 Paracoccaceae bacterium
TACTTGATCTCGTGGCCCTCGCGCTGGAACCGCCAGACCATCGTGTCGCGGGTGTCGTCGACCCAATGGATCACGTCGATGAATTCACCGGTCAGAAAATCGAGAATACCCATGTCTAAGGTCTCCTTTGGGGATCAGCTGGGCCCGTAGCGCCCGGCCAGGATGCGTGCGATGATCGGGCGGGCCTCGTCGAGGCTCATGCCCGGCCGCAGCGCGGGGTTGTAGAGAAGGCGCAGCAATTCCTCGTCATGCGTGGTCAGCAGCGCGAACTCCTCGTCGTCGTTGAAGATCGACGGGCGCGCGCGCGGGCTGTCATTGGAAAGCCCCATCCCCTGCGCCAGTTCCTCATGAATGCAGGCGAGGCGTTGCAGGTCCGTGCCCTCGGCCCGGATATAGGCGATGGCGAGGCTGTATTCATATTCGCTCGACACCCGGCCCGCGGCGATCACGAAACACTGGATCGCACGCGGCAGGTTGCTCAGCAGGACAAGGTTCGAACGCGCAAAGCCCGGCATGATTTCCAGCGCGCGGGTCCGGGCAAAGGCGCGGTCATCCTCGCTCATGACCAAGACGTAGAAATTCGGGTCCCGGTTCGTGACGCTGACCGGATGGCCCGTCACACGCGACAGCCGATTGGCGAAACCGGTGATGTTCTTGGTATCCAGCGCACGCTTCTCCGGCGTCACCGAGGCCCCGAATTCGATCCCGATCCGGACCGGCTGTGTCCATTTCTTGAGTTTCTCGGGCGTGTTGCCTGCCGGTTTCAGCCCGCCATCACGCTGATATTCATTGTAAAAGGCGATGCGCTCGAAATTCCGCGACAGGTCGGTTTCGGTATATGGCGTGTCCACGCCCCCGCCGCCGGTGCGCAGCAGATCCTGTGCCAGCAGATCATTCTGCAACCGGGCGTAATAGCGGGTCAGCGCCTTGCTGGCCTCTGACGGGGCGGCCGGTGTTGGCTGCGGCTGTGGTCCAAGACCTGCTGGCCGCACCTGTGGCTTGGCCGTGGGTTCCGAGGGCACGGGCATGCAGGCCGCGAGGCTGATCGCCCCGACCAGCAACACCGCATGACGTGCCCATCGGATCACACCCACGCCCCGCGCCTCAGCCCTGCGGCACCGCGGTGCCGGCGGTATCGCCCACACCATCCTTGCGGGCCTTGGCGGCAGCCAGCGTATCGCGCAGCTCTTTCTCCATCTTCTTGAGCTCTTCCTCGGCGGCGGCACGGCGGGCCTTGCCCTCATCCGCGATCTGAAGGCTTTCCTCGATCGTGCCGATCAGGTCGGCATTGGCCTGCTTGACCGCCTCGATATCAAAGACACCGCGCTCCATTTCCTCGCGGATCATCTTGTTCGCGTCACGCAGGTTCTTGGCGTTCGAGGTCAGCAGCTCGTTGGTCAGGTCGTTGGCATCGCGCACCGCGGCGGCGGCCTCGGCGCTGCGCTGGATGGTGACCGACTGCGCCAGTTGCGTCTCCCACAGCGGCACGGTGTTGACGAGGGTGGAGTTGATCTTGGTCACAAGGCTCTTGTCGTTTTCCTGCACCAGCCGGATAGAGGGCAACGACTGCATCGTGACCTGACGGGTCAGTTTCAGGTCATGCACCCGGCGTTCCAGATCGTCGCGGGCCGCACGCAGGTCGCGCAACTCCTGCGCTTTCATCACCTGATCGTTCTCGGCGGCGGCCTGCACCTCGGCCTCCTTGGCGGGAATGTAGTTCTCGTCGAGATCCTTCAGCTTCTCCTCGCCCGCCGCGATATACAGTGCCAGCTCATCATAGAAGGTCAGCGTCTTTTCATACAGCATATCGAGCGACTTGATGTCCTTGAGCAGGACATGCTCGTGCCGCAGCAGGTCATCGGTGATCTTGTCGATCTGCCCCTGCACCGTCTCGAACTTGGCGGTGAACTTGGCGAAAGGTGCGGCCTTGCCCAGCAGTTTTTCCCACCACGTGCGTTCCCGCCGAACGTCCAGCTCCGAAACAGAGAAGCCGCGGATCGTCGTCACGATGTCACGCAGGCTGTTGCCGGCCGGGCCCACGTCCTTGTTGCGCACGCCTTGCAGCATGGATTGCGAGATTTCCTGAAGTTCGGCCTGCGCGGCCGAGCCGAAAGACACGATCGAATTGGTGTCTGCCATGTCGATCTCGTCCATCCGCTTACGGATTTCGGCGCCCTGCATGGCGTCGGCCTGAGCCAGAGGGACGATGGCGTTTGCCTCGACCGGTTCGGGCAGGATGACCTTGCTGATTTCTTCCACCTGGGCCAGCGCGGCCTCGGCTTTTGCACGTACATTCTCTGACATGATGTGTCCCTTTACTCAGTTGGCGTCTCGTCCACTCGGATTCCCTCACGCGCCAGCCGGTCGCGCAGAACGCCGATTTCGATTTCCAGATCGCTGTTGTTGTCGGCCAAAAGCTTGCGGGTCTTGGCGACGAAATTCTCTTCGAGATCCGTCAGCAACATCATGTAATCCGAGCGTGCGCCCGCATCCCGCGACCGGGCATAGATATCGGCGAACTTCACCGTCGCGTCGCGCGCGCCCATCAGGTAGACGCCCAGATACTTGCGCGCCGCAGTCAGGTCACGAGGGTCCTCCTCGACCGTGCGCAGCATGTCCCGCACGCTCAGCTGAAACCGTTCCAGCCGCGCCTCCGCCTGGCGGTCGCCCGCGCGCTTGATGGCGTCCGTCATACCCTTGAGGTAACTCTCGGCCTTGTCCACGACACGGGCAACGCGGTCGGTCTGGAACTTGTCGACCCCTTCCATGCCTTTGTCCTTCATCGGATCGAGGCCGAAGGAAAAGCCGTGCAGCGCCGTTCCGACCACGGCATAGATGACGGGCGCAAGCACCTCGCCACCCGCCGCGTACCCGGCCACACCAAGACCCAGCCCGGTCAGCAAGGATCCGGCCATCTTGCGCGGAAATCCCGGGGCGCGCGCCACTTTGCGCGCCTCATAGGCCTCTTGCGCCAGGATCCCCTCGCGCGTCAGCCATGCCGCCAACAGCAAGGCCCCGAGCGCCACGAGGTTCAGCACCAGACCGGTCGGGCCCGTGGTAAAGGCCGCCCAGATCAGCGGAAGTGGCGCGAGAAACAAAAGGTTCACGCGGCCCCCCGCCCGGGTGCGACGCGCACCGTGATAGGCGCCGCGATCCGCGGGGCTGTCGCCCCCATCGGGGCTGTACTTGCCGCCAAATTTCTGTGCCATCACACGCCCCCCGCGACGGACACGTAGAGGATCAATATGACAAGCAGAAAAAAAGCCAGCTTCTGCAGCCCCGTTTCAGACATGCGGCCCCCATCAAACCCTGTCAGA
>JANSYB010000497.1 GCA_024742655.1 Paracoccaceae bacterium
ATTTCCTGCGCCGGATCAAGGTTGCGCGCGATCAGGAAAAACTCCATCTCCGGGGCCACGACGGGTGTCAGCCCCAGTTTTTCATACATGCCCACCACGCGCTTGAGCACATTGCGCGGCGCATAGGGGATGGGCTTGCCGTCGCGGTCATAGGCGTCGTGGATCACCTGCAGCGTCCAGTCGCCCGTCCAGGGTGCGGCGCTGGCGGTGGACATGTCGGGGCGCAGGATCATGTCGCGCTCGATGAACCCTTCCTCGCCCGCGGCCTCGCCCCAGCCGCCCGTGATCGTCTGGAAAAAGATCGAATCGGGCAGGTGAAAATGCTGCTGGCGGCCGAATTTGCTGGCCGGAACGGCCTTGCCGCGGGCGATGCCGGGCAGGTCCGCGATCACGCATTCGACCTCGTCCAGGCGACGGCCTTCAAGATAGGCCTGCGCGGCCTGCGGCAGTTTGTCGGTCCAGTCCTTGGCCATGTCAGGCCCCTTTCGTGAAAAAATCGGCCATACGCCGGGCAAAAACTGCGGCATCGGTGGGCTGGTCCAATGCCGCGCGCGCCGCGTCCAGTTGCGCATCGGGCACCACGCCCTTGCCGCGCAGGCGAATGATCATGTCGACCACATGCGCGTCGAACTCCGGGTGGGGCTGGATCGTCAGGATCCGGTCATCGTACAGCAGTGCGGCATTGGCGCAGAAATCCGAAGACCCGATCACCTCGGCGCCTTCGGGGGCCTCGATCACCTGGTCCTGGTGCCAGGCATTCATCGCCATCCGCCGGCCCTCGATGTCGTACTCGGTGCGTCCCACGGACCAGCCACCGGGAAATTTCACCACCTTGCCGCCAAGCGCCTGCGCGATGATCTGGTGGCCGAAACAGACCCCGATCATGGGTCGCCCGTCGGCGTGCACGGCACGGATGAACGCCTCCAGCGGGGCAATCCACGGATGGTCCTCGTAGACCCCGTGCCGCGAGCCCGTGATCAGCCAGCCATCGGCCTCGTCCGGGCTGTCGGGGACGACCCCGTTTTCGACGTCATAGCTGACGAAGTCGAATCCGTTTCCGGCCAGCAAACCGGCGAACAAGGTATCATAGTCGCCCCGACTTTCGATTAGGTCGGGAACGGCGTGGCCGGTCATGAGAATGCCGATCTTCATGGGATCTCCCATAATTTGATCAAATTCAGGCTAACGAAGTGCTGCGCCCCCTGCAAGCCAGTTCTAGGATGGATCGCCTGGCATGAAAACGAATTTGCGGCCGCTGTGGCACCGGGCCGTCCCGTCGCGGGGCTGGCGACAGCGCGCTCAAACCGTCTCGAGATAGGTTTTCCAATGCTCCGCGTCCGGGCGGGCCGCCATTTCGCGCAACTCCTGTCGTTTGGTCAGCACCATGTTGCGGATCAACTCGGTCGGCAGAACGCGGGCCATCATCGGGTCGATCTCGAAAAGGGCGATGGCGCTGTCCCAATCCGGGGCCAACTGCGGAAAGTCCTGGTCATAGGCGCTGCCCTCGATCGGGGGCGGCGGCGTCATGGCATCCTCGATCCCGGCCAGCGCACTGCCCATGACCACGGCAAAGGTCAGGTAGGGGTTGGTGTCGCCACCCGCCACGCGGTGTTCGATCCGTCGCGCGGCCGGGGCGCCGCCGGGCACGCGAACGGCTGCCGTGCGGTTGTCGTACCCCCAGCAGATACAGGTCGGCGCATGGGCATCGGGCACCAGTCGGTCATAGCTGTTGGCATGCGGCGCGAAAATCAGCGTGGCGCCCGCCATGCCGGCAAGACAGCCCGCGATGGCCTGACGCAACGTGTCATTGCCCGTGTCACTGCCGTCGTCGAACACGTTTCCGCCGGTCGCGTCGAGAACCGAGAAATGAATATGCATCCCGTTGCCCGCATCCTCGGCAAAGGGTTTGGCCATGAAGGTGGCGCTGAATCCGGAATTGCGCGCCAACCCGATGACAAGCGCCTTGAAGAGCCACGTGTCATCCGCCGCGCGCAGCGCGTCCTGGTGGTTGAGCGTGACCTCGAACTGGCCGATCCCGGATTCGCTGGTGGCGGTCTGCGCGGGAATGCCCATCGCCTCGCAGCCGTCATACAGCGCGGTCAGGAACGGGTCGAACGCATCCATATCCGTCATCGACAAAACATCGGGGCGCTCGATCGGGCGGCCCGAATGGGGATCCTGCACGACAGACAGCGTATCGCCCTGATCCTGTACCAGCGTGAATTCCAGTTCCGTGGCCGCCACCACATGCCAGCCGTGCGCGCGGTAGCGATCCAGCACCGCAACGAGCGCATGACGCGGATCGCCGTCGAACGGACGGCCGTCTTCGTGGTACATCGACATCGGCACCAGTGGCTGATCGCGCTCCAGCCAGGGCAGGGGCACCGGCCCGCGTCCCGTCGGGCGCAACAGGCCGTCCGCATCGCCGCTTTCGAAGACCAGCGGCGAGCCGTCGATATCGGCCCCGAAGATATCGACATTCAGCGCCGACAGCGGCATGCGCACCACGCCCGTGTCAAGCTTGTCGGCATAGTCGCCTGGCACGCGCTTGCCGCGCATGCGCCCGTTCAGGTCGCAGGCGGCAACGCGGAATGTTTGATGATCCTTGAGGTCCATGGGCGTCTCCGGCGGCGGGTCGGACGCACCCTACGGCCTTTGCCGCCCCGCTGCCAAGAGGGATCGATGGTTGGCGTGTCGCCAACAAGAAAATGCACATTTTTCTGGTCGGAATTTTTGGAAAATTCCGCCGCGCTCAGCCGGCGACGGAGGCGGCATGAATGCTGTCGATCGCCTCGTTCAGCGCGGCATCGAACTCCGC
>JANSYB010000037.1 GCA_024742655.1 Paracoccaceae bacterium
ACATCCGAGGTGATCGGGGTCAAGCAGAACTCCAACGGCAAATCGGGCGTCGTCTGGGTGCGCACGACAGGCACGAACCAGCATGGCACGGCGGTGATGGACTATGTCCGCTGGGTCATGGTGCGCAAGCGGGACAGTGGGCCGGATGCGCCGGAGACAGTGATCCCCGAGTTGAAAACCGCGCTTGCGGCCGATGACCTCGTCGTGCCCGAGGGCCTCGATTTCACCGGGTACGATTTTGCCCTGGCCGGTGAGGCCCACCGATGGGGCGACTATGAGGTGGGCGAGATAATCGACCATGTCGATGGCGTCACCGTCGAGGAGGCCGAGCACATGATGGCCACGCGGCTGTGGCAGAACACGGCCAAGGTGCATTTCGACGCGACCCTGCGCGAAGACGGCCAACGTCTGATCTATGGCGGGCATGTGATTTCCATGGCGCGGACGCTGTCGTTCAACGGTCTGGCCAATGCCCAGATGATCGTGGGCCTGAATGCCGGCGCCCATGCCAACCCCTGCTACAGCGGTGACACGATCAAGTGCTGGTCCGAGGTTCTGGACAAGGCCGAAACCGGCGCCCCCGGGATCGGTGCGATCCGCCTTCGGCTGGTCGCGACCAAGGGGGGTGAGCCATTTACCCTGCGGGGGGAAGACGGCAAGTACCTGCCGCACGTTCTGCTCGATCTCGATTACTGGGCGCTGATGCCGATGTGATCGGATCGCGATGATCGCACGCTAGGCAGGGGCCACACTCTGGGGCATCCTGCGGTCATGAGCTGGCGATTATGGATCTGTCTTTTTGCGCTATGCGCGCCTTTGCGGGCCGCAGCCTGCGATATCGCGCTTGTGTTGGCGGTGGATGTGTCCGGCTCTGTCGACCACGAAGAATACCGAACGCAGATGCAGGGCCTCGCGGATGGTCTGCGGGACGGGGTGGTCAGCGAAGCGCTGGTTGCAGGACAGGCCGCCTTGCTGGTGCTGCAATGGACAGGCACGTCCCGGCAGCGTGTCGTCGTACCTTGGACGCAGATCGACAGCTTCGAAAGCCTCGAGGCGTTTGCCGCAAGGGTGGAGACCGCCCCAAGGATATGGCGCAACTTTTCGACCGCGATCGGCGAGGCACTGGCGTTCTCGGCGGCTCAGTTCCGCGAGGCACCGGAATGCGCGAGGAAAGTCATCGACATATCGGGTGACGGCTCGTCCAACGAAGGCATCATGCCGGGCGAAGTGCGCCCTGAGCTGCAACGACAGGGCATCGTGGTCAATGCTCTGGTCATCGAAGGGGCCGAACCCCTGATGACAGAGTACTTCTGGGAGAATGTCATTCTCGGGGAAGGCGCTTTTGTGATCACAGCCAATAGTTACGAAGAATACCCAAGCCGAATGCGGCGAAAACTGCTTCGGGAGGTCACAAAGCAAATCTCGGATGGGAAAACCGATTCTCGGTCACCGCATTTGTGATCACGCTAAAACGGTTGTGATCACGTAAATCCCGAATTGCGACGATATGCCGGTCAAAACGGCGATTTGTGGGTTTGCACGCGTGACAGGTTAGATAAAAAATAAGAAAACGCACGTAGGTCGGCGTGCCAATCGCCGACGCTGAACGAAGAGGACATTCTCATGGCTGATGTCAATCGCGGCAATCGCCCGCTTTCACCGCATCTGACCATCTATCGCCCACAGCTGACATCCATGACCTCGATCCTGACCCGGATCACGGGCAACGCATTGATCGTCGCGGCGCTTCTGGTGGTTTGGTGGTTTCTGGCGGCGGCCAGCTCGCCGGAATACTTCGCCATCGCCGACGCGGTCCTGACCAGCTGGTTCGGTGATGTGGTGATGTTCCTGTCTCTCTGGGCGCTCTGGTATCACACGCTGGCCGGCATCCGGCACCTGATCTGGGATAACGCCCTGATGCTTGAAATCGAAACGGCCGAAAAGCTGGGCTGGGTCGTCATCGGTGGATCGGTCGTGTTGACCATCCTGACAGCGATCATCATCTGAGGGGCCGGATATGCGTTACCTGACCGATAGAAAACGCGCGATGGGCATGGGGTCTGCCAAGTCCGGCGTGCATCATTTCTGGGCCATGAAGGTCCAGAGTGTCGCCCTGCTGATCCTGATCCCACTGTTCGTGTTCACCTTTGGCAGCATCCTGGGCGAGTCCTACGAAACCGTTGTTGCCTATTACGCGCGGCCTTTCCCGGCGATTGTCGCGGCCCTGACAATCATCGTCGGGTTCAAGCATTTTGCCGACGGTTGCCAGGTTCTGATCGAGGATTACGTGCATGGTATCGCGCAGAAGATCACCATCATCCTTGTCACCTGTCTAAGCTACGGCGCCATGGCCACGGGCCTGTTCGCCATCGCCAAACTCGCCCTTTGAGACCGGAGTAGAAATCGAATGGCTGCTTACGAATACGAGACCCATGATTATGACGTCGTGGTCGTTGGGGCGGGTGGCGCCGGATTGCGCGCCACCTTGGGCATGGCCGAGCAGGGCCTGCGCACGGCCTGTATCACCAAGGTTTTTCCGACCCGGTCGCACACCGTGGCCGCCCAAGGCGGCATCGCCGCCTCCCTTGGAAACATGGGGCCTGACAGCTGGCAATGGCACATGTACGACACCGTGAAGGGGTCTGACTGGCTCGGCGATACCGATGCCATGGAATACCTTGCCCGCGAGGCGCCCAAGGCGGTCTATGAGCTGGAACATTACGGCGTGCCGTTCAGCCGCACCGAGGAGGGCAAGATCTATCAACGCCCGTTCGGCGGCCACACGACCGAATTCGGCGAAGGCCCGCCCGTACAGCGCACCTGCGCCGCCGCCGACCGGACCGGTCACGCGATCCTGCACACGCTTTACGGCCAAAGCCTCAAGAACAACGCCGAGTTCTACATTGAATATTTCGCCATCGACCTGATGATGAGCGACGACGGCACCTGCACCGGCGTTGTCTGCTGGAAGCTGGACGATGGCACGATCCACGTCTTCAACTCCAAGATGGTCGTGCTGGCCACGGGCGGCTATGGCCGGGCCTATTTCAGTGCGACAAGCGCGCATACCTGCACCGGCGATGGTGGTGGCATGGTGGCACGCGCGGGCCTGCCGCTGCAGGACATGGAGTTCGTGCAGTTCCACCCGACGGGCATCTACGGCTCGGGCTGCCTGATCACCGAGGGCGCGCGCGGCGAAGGCGGGTACCTTACCAATTCCGAGGGCGAGCGTTTCATGGAGCGCTACGCGCCTCAGTACAAGGACCTCGCGCCGCGCGATTACGTCAGCCGCTCGATGACCATGGAAATCCGCGAGGGACGCGGCGTCGGTGCTGAGGGGGATCACATCCATCTGAACCTAAGCCACCTGCCGGCCGAGGCGCTGCAACTGCGCCTGCCCGGCATTTCCGAAAGTGCCCGCATCTTTGCCGGTGTGGATGTCACCAAGGAGCCGATCCCGGTGCTGCCGACCGTGCATTACAACATGGGCGGCATCCCGACGAATTACTGGGGCGAGGTTCTGAATCCGACGAAGAAGGATCCCACCGCCGTGGTCCCCGGCCTGATGGCCGTGGGCGAGGCGGGCTGCGCCAGTGTTCACGGTGCGAACCGGCTCGGCTCGAACTCTCTGATCGACCTCGTGGTGTTCGGCCGTGCCTCGGCCATCCGCGCGGGCAAGGTCGTGGACCCCGACAGTGCCGTCCCCGGCACCAACACCGCACAGGTCGACAAGGCGCTGGATCGGTTTGACGGGCTGCGCCATGCCGATGGCACCGTGCCCACCGCCGACCTGCGGCTTGAGATGCAAAGGACCATGCAGGCCGATGCAGCGGTGTTCCGCACCTCCAAGACACTGGCCGAAGGCGTCGAAAAAATGGACGCGATCGCCGGAAAGATGGACGATCTGAAGGTCACTGACCGCAGCCTGGTGTGGAACTCCGACCTGATGGAGACGCTGGAGCTGACCAACCTGATGCCCAACGCTTTGGCCACCATCGCCGGGGCCGAGGCCCGCAAGGAAAGCCGGGGCGCCCATGCGCATGAAGATTTCACCAAGCGCAACGATGAGAAATGGCGCGTGCACACGGTGGCGCGGATTGATGGGAAAGCCGTCGATCTCAGCTATCGGCCCATCATCGAGGACCCGCTGACGCCGGAGGCCGACGGTGGCATCAGCCTGAAAAAGATCGCGCCCAAGGAACGGACGTTCTGATGGCCGATATCCGCGCGCCCAAGCCGGAGAAGCCCGCCCGTCCGGCGGGCTGGCCACGGGCGCGGGGGCGGCACTATCTTGATGTGCTGGAACACTTGCACCTGACACGCAGGCCTGACTGGTACCTGGAAATCGGATCGGGGCGGGGTCATTCGCTTTCGCGCTGTCCGGGCCGGGCGATTGCGGTTGACCCGGATTTCCGCCTCACGGGTGACGTCATGGGCGACAAACCCGAATTGCATCTGCTGCGCCAGACAAGCGAAGCGTTTTTTGCCAGCGGCAAGGCGCTTGAACTGGCGCCACGGATCGATCTGGCCTTCATCGATGGAATGCACCTGTTCGAATACGTGCTCGACGATTTTATCGCGGCCGAGAAACTGTGTGATGCGGGCGCGATGATCCTGCTGCACGATCTGGTGCCCTTTTCGCCAGCCGCCGCCGAACGGGAATGGGATCCGGAACGCACCAAGGGATGGTCGGGGGATGTCTGGAAAATGACGTTGATCCTGCGCGAGTATCGCCCTGACCTTGAGTTCAAGGTTCTCAACCCTCGGCCCTGCGGTCTGGGTGTGATCACGGGTCTGGACCCGACCAACAGCACGCTCGAAGAGGCCCGCGACGATATCGTGGCGCGTTTCATGGACCTGACCATCGAGGAATTCGGAGCGCGCAAGCTGTGTGATCTGATGCAGATGCAGGATGTCGAAGAGGCCCTGCCCGGATTATGCGACAGGGAGGCTGCGGAATGAGGTTTGTCACATCCGGTCTGTCGATCATCCTTGTTTTGACGGCCGCGGGCTGTTCCGCGGTCAATGACGCGGCGGACACGATTGCACGTGACCGGGCGAAAGCCGTCGTGAATACGGTTGTTCAGCGCAACCTGCCCGGGGTCAAAGTGGCGCCGGTGACGGATTGCATCATCGACGCGGCCTCTGCCGGTGAAATCCTGACCATCGCCGGGGATTCGGTGACGGGGGTGTCACCTGCCACGGTGGATCTTGTGCTGAAGATCGCGCAAAGGCCCGATTCGGTCGAATGTATCGCCAGCAACAGCATCACGCTGCTGGGTGGCTAGCGGGTATATGAAAGCGCGCGTTCCGGATGCCGATTTTCAAACATAACGGGCAGATCATCTACTTCGCCCATGTGCCGCGGTGTGGCGGGTCCTCGATCGAGGACTACCTGCTGCGCAGTTTCGGCCAGCCCGCCTTTCTTGATCGGCGTCACCGGGCGCGCAAACGGCGGGCATGGGGCCGGACATCGCCGCAACACATCGCTGTGCGGCAACTGGGCCAGCTGTTTCCCGAGGATTTTTTCGATCACGCCTTTGCCATCGTGCGTGACCCGGTGGAGCGGCTGCGCAGCGCGTTCCACTTTCAAAGGGATGTGGAAAAGTCTCTTCCCGATGGTATGAGTTTTGCCGCGTTTGCCGAGGAACTCCGGCGCCCGGCCTTTCGGCGCAATCCGGTCTTCGACAACCATTTCCGCCTGCAATCCGAACTCGTCCCCGAAGGGGCGACCGTATTCCGGTACGAGGACGGTCTGGATGCGGTCTGTGCGCATATCGATGCCCTGTCGGGTCAGGCGCCCGGGACAATCGGCCTCAAGCACGCCCTGAAAACCCGGCAGCCCAAGGAAGCCGTCAGCGCTGAGGCGGACCGCGCAATCCGGGAAATCTGTTCCGAAGATTGCGACAGGTTCGGCTATTATGCGGCCGATGCCCGGCCTGGCCAGACCACACGTCGCGCCCGATCCGGCGTGATCGCGATCAAGACCTGCGTGCCCGATCCGGACGTGCAGGAGAGTTGGGGCGACTATCACTTTGCCCGCAGCCTTGCCAACGCGATCGAACGCGCAGGTCACAAGGCGCGGGTCGATGTGAAATCCGACTGGGACAGCGCCCCGGATGACGACAGTCTTGATATCGTTCTTCAGGGGCATGACTGGCACAGGCGGCGCGATGGCATTCCCGGCCTGATCTGGCTGATTTATCCGGGCAAACGGTTCGAGACGTCCTGGCTGGCGGACTATGACCATGTTTTCGTGGGCTCGGAGGTATATGCCGACAAGCTCGTGCGGGCACATCCCGATCTTCGGCTATCGATTCTGCATCAAGCCTTCGATTCGGACCGGATGATGCCGGGTGCGGCCCCGCGCAGCGATGATCTCGTCTTTGTGGGCAACAATCATTTTGGCCATGACCGACCGATGGCGGTTTATGCAAGAACGGGGCGGCACGACCTCAAGATCTGGGGGCGAGGCTGGGATGATCCGGTCTGGTCGGCACATGTGCAGGCCGAACGCGTGGCGAACGAAGACCTCGGACAACTCTATGGCACGGCGCGCGCGGTCCTGTGTGACCATACCAAACCCATGGCGCGAAACGGTTTTCTGTCGAACCGGATTTTCGATGCCCTGGCCTGTGCCGCGCCGGTCATCTCGGACGGTGTCGCGGGCCTGCCTGAAATATTCGCGCCGTTCATCGAGATTGCGGATGATCAAACCAGTTTCGACCAGGCGGTTGCGAACCTGACCCGCACAAACACGCCAACCGCATCCGACAGACAGGATTTCGCGCGACAAATGGCCCGGGAGCATAGCTTTGATGCCCGGGCCCGCGCTATATTGAACGAAGCAGAGGAACTGTCGCTTTTGTGACAGTCCAAAGGAAAAGGCAGCAGACATGGTACAACTGACGCTTCCCAAGAACTCCCGGATCACCAAGGGCAAGACGTGGCCCAAACCGCAGGGCGCGAACAACCTGCGCAAATTCCAGATCTATCGCTGGAACCCGGATGACGGGGAAAACCCGCGCGTGGACACGTATTTCATCGACATGGACAAATGCGGGCCCATGGTTCTGGATGCGCTCATCAAGATCAAGAACGAGATCGATCCGACGCTGACGTTCCGCCGGTCGTGCCGCGAGGGGATCTGCGGATCCTGCGCGATGAACATCGACGGGATCAACACGCTGGCCTGCATCTACGGGCTGGACGAGATCAAGGGCGATGTGAAGATCTATCCGCTGCCGCACATGCCGGTGGTCAAGGATCTGATCCCGGACCTGACGCATTTCTACGCGCAGCATGCGTCTATCATGCCATGGCTGGAAACCAAGACGAACCGCCCGGCCAAGGAATGGAAGCAATCGATCGAGGACCGTTCCAAGCTTGATGGTCTTTATGAATGCGTGATGTGTGCATCCTGCTCGACCTCCTGCCCCAGCTACTGGTGGAACGGGGACAAGTATCTTGGCCCGGCGGCCTTGCTGCATGCCTATCGCTGGATCATCGACAGCCGGGACGAGGCGACGGGCGAACGGCTGGACGATCTGGAAGATCCGTTCAAGCTTTATCGTTGCCACACGATCATGAACTGCACCAAGACCTGTCCCAAGGGTCTGAACCCCGCCAAGGCGATCGCAGAGATCAAGAAGATGATGCTGGAACGCGCGGTCTGACCGCCGCGCATATTCCAAAAATCACGCCGGCCGTGCGAAATCAGCGCTGAGAACTCTCAGCCTGATTGCCGGTCTGGCTGCGCCTGATCCAGAAGGTTCAGCAGATCAGCCATGCGTTCCAGTTGCCCCGGTTTGGCGCGGGGGCGCAGAAACCCTGAAATCGCGTCACCGTGGGCACGCTCCATTTGGCGGCGGGTCTGTCGTCCGGCACCCGTGATACGAATCAGCTTTGAGCGTTTGTCGCCGGGGTTGGGCATGCGTTCAATCAGGTCTTGCCGCTCCATCCGGTCCAGCATTCGGGACACGGCATATTGCGGCATCGTAAGGCGCTCTTCCAGCGCCTTGGCCGTCAATCCACCACCGATTGCATCCCCGTCAAGCACACCAAGAGCTTCGAAAATATCCAGCGTGGGCAGGCCCGCGGTTTTCAGCATGGCGTCCAGATGGCGGCGGCCGCGCTCATAACTTCGGGTCAGTGCGGCCCAGGCCGCCAGTTCCTGTTCGGTCGGATCAGACATATCAATATTATAAATGCAAGTGCATTGGAAATCAATGACCGCGCAAGATGTCATCCTGCACGAGTTTTGCACGATTGCGCCGGGGGAACTGCGCGAGGCACTGCATAGCAAGGACGCGGCACTCATCAGGAAAAGGAATTTCCCATGCTACGTTCACCCGGATTGCGCTTCATCATCGTGGGGCTGCTTGTGTTTCTCATGACGATCCCCGTTTTCTTCGTCGGCTCCATCATCGACGCCCGGGCCGACTATAACCGTCAGACGCTCAGTTCCGTCGGTCAGGAATGGGGCGGTCAGCAGCTATTGTCCGGCCCCGTTCTGGTGGTCCCGGTGGAGGAAACCGTAACGGTTCGCGAACGGCGCGAGGTCATCGATCCGTTGACAGGAGTGCAGAGGCTCGATGCCGATGAAAAGCCGGTCTTTCGGCTGGTCGACGTCGAAAAGACCCTGCGCCGCCAACCGGTCTACATCTATCCCGGCGTGCTGGACATGACGCTCGACAAATCGACCGAGATCCGCAGCCGGGGCATCTTCCACGTGCCGGTCTACAGCACAAAGGGCGAGATCGCCTTCGGTTTTCCGGCAGAAGCGGCGGAAACGGCACTCAGCGGCAGGGAGGTGCTGCTGTGGGATGAGGCGGAAATCCGTGTCACGGTGTCGTCCAACCGGGCGCTGCGCGGCGAGACCCGCCTTCTGGCGGGCAGCCGCGAGTTGCGCATGGAACCGATGGCCGGCGGCGCCCGGCAAACCGGTGGTATCCGCGCAGCCACGGGCGACCCGCGCCAGATCGGCAGCTATGCCCTGTCGCTTGGGTTCAATGGGGCGGAATCGCTTTCCTTGACACCGGTGGGCAGGGAAACGCGCGTAACGCTACGGTCGGACTGGCCGCACCCGGAATTTCACGGCGCTTTCCCGCCCGATGCGCATGAGGTGCATGAGGACGGGTTCAAGGCGACCTGGATCATTCCGCACCTTGCGCGCCCTTTGCCACAGGTTTCACGCGAGGATCAGGACAGTGTCGCCCGCCGCGACAGCAGTTTTGGTGTGCGCCTCTATCAACCCAATGATTTTTATCAGAAAGCCTATCGTGCGGCGCGTTATGGCGTGCTGTTCATCGGCCTGACCTTTCTGACCATTTTCCTCGTCGAGGGACAGACGAAGCGGCCCACCCACCCGGTGCAGTATATCCTGATCGGTCTGGCGCAATCGGCCTTCTTTCTGCTGATGCTGGCGCTGGCCGAGCAGGTGGGCTTTGGTATGGCATATCTTGTGGCAGGCTCGGCAACAGTAGGCCTTGTAACCGCCTTTGCCGCGATGGCACTGAAACTGGGCAGGCGAACACTGATCTTGGGCGTGCTGCTTGCGGCGCTCTACGGGGTTCTGTACCTGATTCTGCGCATGGCGGATTATGCACTTCTGGCGGGCTCGATCCTGCTTTTCGGCGCAATCGCCGGCACCATGTTCGCCACCCGTAACGAGAACTGGTACGGAGAGCCGCGCAATGGCCCGCGCCGCGGCTGGTTCCGCCGGCCCGAGGCCAGAACGCCGCCTGAACCGGCGCGGCAGGAATAGCGCGAGAGGGGCGGTCAGCCGCGGTCGAACAGGATGAACGCCACCCCGGCAATGACGATTGCCCCGCCGATCATC
>JANSYB010000734.1 GCA_024742655.1 Paracoccaceae bacterium
CGCGATACCCGGCCCCGTGTACATTATGGAACGGATCGGGATCGCGGCCACTGGTCAGGCCGCGCTGAAGCGTGTTGTCGCCGCCCGATGTGGATTGCCGGATGTTCACGAAATAGCGCAGCACCGGCACGTCCCCGAGAATCTGATGGTCATGGGTGACCTGGTGCGCATCGCCCCAACGCAGGCTTTCCAGCGCATCGCCATAGCGTTCGGTGATCTCGATCAGCGCATCATCCAGCGCCAGCCGCGCGAGATCGGTGCAGGTTTCTTTCGCCGTGGATTGCCGGATATCGCACCACGCCGAGGCCCCGTCGATATCGCGGTAGACCCGTTCGATGAACACCGGGTCGGGATGGGTGAACCGGCTGGTCAGTGGTCCGAGGTCATCAATGATCAGCCGCTCCTTGAGGGCACGCAGCCACGCGGCGTAGATCAGCGGCTCGGGCAGGTGCTCGTTCATCTCGCCGTTCCAGCTGGACAACAGCTCCAGTGCGCGTTGACGCAGGCGCTCGGGCGTACCCTCGGGCGCGGCCTCCCCGGTGAACCACAGATCCTTGCCGATCAGCGGCAAAAGCGACCGCGCGGTAAAGCTGACCGTGTCCAGCTGCGCCTCGATGAAACTGTCGCGGGTGTGCACCTGCCGGGTCTGCATCAGGCGGCGCCAGCGATGCACCCTTTGCGTGTCCCCCCAGCTATAGCTGACATGCAGCGGGAAAGGCCGGTCCACCGTCTTGTTGTTGGTGTTGCCCAGAAGGCCGCCGGCCGGGGCGATGAATTGGGGGTTGGCCGAATAGGGGCTGATCCCCTGCCAGCGGTTGCGGGGCTCCCAGCCGGGCGTCGGCATGCGGCCCCGGCTGTCATGGTCGGCATTGCGGCGCGGCATCGCGCCCACGGTCTTCATGGCGATCGTGTCCTGATCGACCAGCGTGACGTTCTGGCTGGGCGCCACGTAGAGGCGTCCGGCCTCCAGCCCCTCCTCGACGGATCCGGCGCGCATCATCGTCATGGCCGCGCTCATGGTCGTGTCCTGCGCGCTCAGCGCCGTCCAGGAAAGCGAGGCCACGTGCCCCGGCGGCGTCACCGCGCGCAGGTTGTAATGCGTCCCCGGCAGAACCGGGCCGTTCTGTGTCCACCGCAGCTTGAGCGTAATGGGCGGCGCATCCTTGATCCGGATGATCGAGCTTTCGGTGCGAAACGGCGCGAACCCGTCGGGCGTGCGATATTCCTCGGGGTTTTCGGGGTTCAGCTGCTCGATATGAAGATCCTGATCGTCCATGTAGGACGAGGTCAGACCCCAGCCAAGGCGCGCACTGCGCCCGGCAAGCACCGCGGGAATACCCGGGATCGTACCGCCGATCACCCCGCCGGATTGCAATTCGAGACGGGCCAGGTACCAGATCGACGGCGCGGAAAACCCAAGATGCGGATCGTTGGCCAGAAGCGTGCCGCCCGATGCCGAGCGTTTCGGTGCCGCGGCCCAGGCATTCGAGGCCCCCGCGAAGGCGCGCGGCTTGAACGGCGACAGCGGATCAGCGGGGCGCGCA
>JANSYB010000607.1 GCA_024742655.1 Paracoccaceae bacterium
ATTTTCGTCACATTCTCTCCGTTCTTCGGGCTGCATTTCTTTCTGGCGGCGGCGCTAGCGTGGATCATGCGGGGCAATATCGTGGCCTCGCTCTTGTCCACTTTTGTCGGCAATCCGCTGACCTTCGTGCCGATTGCCGCGATGTCGCTGCAGACCGGGTATTTCCTTCTGGGTATGACAGGCATGGCCGAGGAGGAAATGCATGGCTCGCTCGGCGGGTTGTTCGTGGATGCGGGGCGCGACCTGAAGGACAATCTGTGGTCGGTGTTCACCGATGACGTGGCCGATTGGACGCGCTTGCATATCTTTTTCGACGAGGTGTTTCTGCCCTACATGGTGGGCGGGCTGATCCCCGGTGTGATCGCCGGGTTGATCGGCTATTATGTCAGCCTGCCGGTTATCCAGGCCTACCAGAATCGCCGCAGGGGCCTGATCAAGGCCAAGCTGAGCGCGCTGAAGGAAAAGGCCGCCGCCGCCAAGGCCGATGTCAAGGCACGGGCCAAGGACAAGGAAGGCTGACGCCGGTCGGGAATCGTTTTAAGGTGCGGGCGATTCGAATTTGATCAAATAGGGAGGCCGCCATGGGCTTTGCCGGAAAACTGCGACTGGGTGTGAATATCGATCACGTGGCGACGGTGCGCAACGCGCGCGGCGGGGCCTATCCCGATCCTGTTCGCGCGGCCAAGCTGGCCGAAGAGGCCGGCGCCGACGGGATCACCGCGCATCTGCGCGAGGATCGCCGACATATTTCGGACGCCGATATCGATGGGCTGATGGAGGCGCTGGAGGTGCCGCTGAATTTCGAGATGGCCGCGACCGAGGAAATGCAGGCCATCGCCCTGCGTCACAAGCCGCACGCCGTCTGCATCGTGCCAGAAAAGCGCGAGGAAAAGACAACCGAGGGCGGGCTCGAGGTGGCGCGCGAGGAAAACCGGCTGGCCCATTTCATTGGCCCGCTGCGCGAGGCGGGCTGCCGGGTCAGCATCTTCATCGCCGCCGACAAGCGCCAGATCGACGCCGCGAACCGTATCGGGGCAGAGGTGATCGAGTTGCATTCCGGCGCTTATTGCGACGCCTTTCAAGAGGGCCGGTTCGACGAGGCCGAACGCGAACTGACCGCGCTGCGCGAGATGTCGAGCTATGCCCATGGTCTGGGTCTGGAGGTGCATGTCGGTCACGGCCTGACCTATGACACCGTGCAACCGGTGGCGGCCTTTCCGGAGGCAATGGAACTGAATATCGGTCATTTCATCATCGGCGAGGCGATCTTTCGCGGGCTTGGCCCGGCGATTGCGGAAATGCGCCGCCTGATGGATGCGGCGCGCGAACCGGGCTACCGGGCGGCGGAATGATCTGGGCGCGCTACGCCATCGTTTTCCTGTGCGTCGCCATCGGGGTGGCGCAGCTGGTACTTTGGCTGAACGCGACGCAGGACATGGCGCTGGGCTCGGCCGCACAGCTGATGGTGCCGGCGATGATCGCGGCCCTTGTCGAGGGCCAGCAAGAGGCCCGCACGCGCAAGACCCATCCCGGCGGCAAGGCCGCGTGGCGCTTTGCCTTCGTGGCGACGGGCGTGGCGGTCGTGATGAATGTCGGGCTGGCCTTTGCCGGCCCCGATGTGGCGCCGGAATTCGCCAAGCTGTCGATCGCGCCGGTGCAATCGCAACAGTTCTGGATGCTGCTTGGCCTCTACGCGCTGGGATATGTGCTGTGTAACCGCTTTTTCTACACGCTTGGTATCAGCAATAAACTGACCCTCATGCGCGGGCGGGACGAGGCGGAATGATCCGCTGGTCGCGTTGGCGCATCGTAGCGGCCCTGATCGTGGCACTCTGGTCGGTCTGGGTACTGGAGCGCGCGCGCCTCGGGGTTGAAATCGCCGAGTTGCAGGTGGGCCCCACCCCCGTGACCCGCATGAGCGACGGCAGTGGCGGACCGCCCGTGGTGGTGGCGCATGGGTTTGCCGGGTCGCGCCAGATGATGCAGGCCTACGGTCTGACGCTGGCGCGGGCGGGCTACACGGTCCATGCCTTTGATTTCGAAGGCCACGGGCGCCACCCCGACCCGATGTCTGGTGATGTCTCGGCGATCGACGGGACCACGCAGCTGTTGATGGCGCAGACGCAGAACGTGATCGAGGCCGCGCG
>JANSYB010000028.1 GCA_024742655.1 Paracoccaceae bacterium
ACGTCCGTATGGGCATCCAGATGCAGGAAACTGACCTTCTCTCCCCCGGCCAGATGACCGCCGCCCAGGGCCTGCACGATGCCGCCGGTGATCGAATGATCCCCGCCGATCGAGACCGGCCGCGCACCCGCCGCATCTATATCGCTGTAAAACGCGGTGATGCGCTCGATGCAATCCTCGTTGTCATTGGCCCTGGGCAGAGGCACATCGCCCACATCGGCGATCTTCGCGTCGGTCCAGGGGTCGATCCCGAATTCCATGTGCACCCGGCGCTGCACCGCCGAGACATGGCGCAGGGCGCGCGGGCCAAGGTGCTGATCGCGTTCGGTCGTGCCGTTGCCCGTGGAATGGGGCACACCGGCCAGTGCGATATCCATCCCCTCAGGGCCCTGATGGGGCGCGCGGAACATGGTGGGTATGCCCCACCAGTAAAGGTTGTCCATCATGGATTTCTGATACGGGTCGGTCATGTCGGATGCTCCCTGTCAAAAGGCCCGGGCTGTGATGCCCGGGCCTTTGTCTGGTCAGTTTTTCTGATCTTCTCGCCGGAAGGCGCCTTGCACGATCCGGTCCATGACCATGGCAAGGAACAGGATCGCGAAGCCGCCCAGCAGGCCGGGCCCCTTGGCCGCGAATTGCAACGCCTCGAGGATCTCTTGTCCCAGGCCCCCGCCGCCGATAAGCGAGATGATCACCACCATGCTCAGGCACATCAGGATCGTCTGGTTCACGCCAGTCATGATTGAGGGAAGCGCCAGCGGAATTTCCACATCCTTGAGCAATTGCCACTTGGACGCGCCGAAGGCGACGGCGGCCTCCTTTATGCTTTCGGGCACGCCGCGCATTCCAAGGGCCGTCAGGCGGATCACAGGCGGCATGCCGAAGATGATCGTGGCCAGAATGCCGGGCGGGTTGCCTGTGCCGAAAAAGGCGATGATCGGGATCAGGTAGACGAAGGCCGGCAGGGTCTGCATCAGGTCCAGGACCGGCTCGGCCATGCGGTAGGCCCGCCTGGATTTGCCGAACCAGATGCCGAGTGGAATACCGATCACCACGCAAAGGATCACCGCGGCACCCACCAGTGCCACCGTCTCCATCGCCAGCGCCCAGTATCCCAGCAGCGCGGTATAGGCCATCGCCGCGACGGTGAAGATCGCCACCCGCGGCCCGGCAGCCCGCCAGGCCGTGACCGCGATCACCAGCATGACAACCGGCCAGGGGGACCCGTTCAGCGCGACAGTCAGCGCATCGAGAACCGCGCGTACGCCGGCGACGATTCCGTCGAAGACATCACCGCCGGCCGTGGCCGCGGCGTCGATCCGCGCCTCCATCCAGGAGGCCACGGCCCCGAACAGCGTGCCATTGTCCGGCCCCAGAACCAGTTCGGAAACCTGCCTCTCGGGGAAGGCCTCGAGTAACTCCATCGACGCATTCACGGTAAACCGGTAGATGATCAGGGGCCCGATGGCCGCTGTCAGCACCACGCCCATGACCGCGTTGCGCACCGAGCGTCCGCTTTCTGTGCTGTCGGGGTCGATGCGCCAGCGCGAGTATTGTTTTTCATAGACCGTGTTTGCGTAGAACCCCTGAACCGCCTTGAGCACCAGCAGAAGGATGATCCCGGTGACCATGATGCCCAGGGCCTCGGCCTGCGCCTGTTCGACCCGCTCCATATTGGTGTCGATGGCGCGCTGCATGTTGTCGGCCAACTTGTTGAACCGGTCGATATCCGCCTGTTCGGTGGCCGCGGCGGCCTGATCCAGACGCTTTTGCATCAGTTCGGCCTGTTGCGCGGCGCGTTCCAGGAATTCAGAGCCCGGCGTGCCCCACAGGCCACGCCCGATCTGCACCCACGCAATGATTTCGAGGATCAGGAAGGCCCAGAACATCCCCCAGATCGCCCGCGACGCTGCCCAAAGCGGGCCCAGAACGGCCGCCCAGAGGTTGAACGTCTTGGGCAGAAGGCTGGTGTTGTCATGGATCCTGTGAAACGCATTCACGTAATAGTCGCCGCTTGGCCCGACGAAGGATTTGATCGAGGCGTCCAGCGTTTCGCGGTCGACCTCGATATCCGAGGCTGCGGTGACCTTGAGTTCGGTATTCGTGTCAGTCATCCTTGCCCCCCTGAATGCCGCGCAGCAGGCGCGGTTTGGTCACGACACCCAAATCCGCGCCGTCCTCGGTGATGACGACGGGGTGTTCCGTGGCCACAGCGAGATCGATCAACTGGTCCAGATCGGCGCCGTGGTCGGCCCGTGGCGCCCCGTCCAGGCTGCCGCTGAAACTGTCGAGCGGCTCCATGATGGAATGCGCCTTGACCAGCTTGAGCTTGGAAATGCCCTGCACGAATTCGCGCACGTAATCATCGGCGGGGTTCATCACGATGTCTTCGGGCGTGCCGATCTGCACGATCACGCCGTCCTTCATGATGGCGATGCGGTGGCCGATGCGAATGGCCTCATCCAGATCGTGGGTGATGAACAGGGTGGTTTTCTTCAGCTGGGCGACAAGCGCCTTGAACTGATCCTGCAATTGCAGGCGAATGAGCGGATCAAGCGCCGAGAACGGTTCATCCATCAACAGGATTTCGGGATCCGAGGCCAGCGCGCGCGCGATCCCCACCCGTTGCTGCATCCCGCCCGACAGTTCCTTGGGCAGGCGATCCTCGTAGCCCGTCAGGTCCACCAGTCCGAGCGCATGGTCAGAGACCGCCCATCGCTTGGACTTGGGCACTTTGCGGATTTCCAGCGGATAGGCCACGTTGTCGCGCACAGAGCGGTGCGGCATCAGCGCCATGTGCTGAAAGACCATGCCGATCTGCTGGGCGCGGATGCGGCGCAATTCATTGTCCGAGATCGCCGAGACATCCTGTCCCATGATCTCGATCTTGCCGGCGGTCGGTTCGATCAGGCGATTGACATGCCGCACCAGCGTGGACTTGCCAGAGCCCGACAGCCCCATAATGCAAAAGATCTCACCGCGCGCGACTTCGAAGCTGGCGTCCTGCACGCCCACGACGCATCCGAATTTTTCAAGAACCTGCGGCTTGGTCAGCCCGTCCTTGAGGACGGCCTCCATTGCCTGCGGCGCCTGCGCGCCGAAAATCTTCCAGACGTTTTCGAGTTTGACGACGGTTTCGCCCATATGCCCCCCTGCGGCGCCCATGCGCCCGGCTGATCGGAAAAGGGCCGCCGCGGCTGTTGCGCGGCGGCCCGATACGAGAGGCTTAGTTGCTCAGCCAGCCCAGAACGGTGTCTTCGTTGTTGGCGACCCAGTCCCTGGCAAAGTCGGCCGCTTCCATGCCGTCAACGGCCAGCGCCTTGCCCATCGCGCTGAGCGCATCACCGCTCATCTGGTAGTTGCGGAAAAGCGCCGCGACCTCGGGATAGGATTCTTCCAGCGTCTTGGCGTAGTGCAGGTGCAGCGTGGCACCGTTCCAAGCCGTGGAGGCCTCGGATTTTTCCAGCCAGTCGGGATCGTCGGTGGGCTGAACGATCGTCCAGGTGGCCGGATCATGCGGCGGTTCTTCCAGCACGGTCAGGTCCTGGGTGACGAAGATGTAGTGCGGGCTGTAGCAGAACCCGATCCACGGCTCGCCTGCCGTGGCGGCATTGGCGAGGTTGGCGTAGGCGATGGTTTCTTCGTACTCGGTCAGCTCGAAGATCTGATCGTAGCCATAGGATTTCGCGCGGATCTTTTCGACCACGGTGGAGGCCCAACCCGGTGCGCCGACCCAGACTTCGGGTGTGCCGTCGCCATCCGTGTCGAAGATCGCCATCTTGTCGGGATCGCTCAGATCGTCGATCGAGGTGATGTCGTGCTCTTCGGAGATAGAGGTGGGCACGCACATGCCCTGTTCGGCCTGAACGGGGTTCTCGTTCATCACGACCGTGCCGTTTTCCTTGACATAGGTGTCATGCAGGTTCTGCTGGTTGGGCATCCAGACCTCGGGGTGCACATGCATGGAGCCTTTGTCCATTGCCTCGAACACGATGGGGTTGGTGCCGTTCTGCAGCTCGACATCAAGGCCGAGATTGTCCTCGATCACCACTTCCAGAACATGTGCGGTGGCGTTCACCGAGGCCCAGTTGGGGACACCGATCACGATATCGGCGGCCATGGCCGGACCGGCAATCGCCATTGCGGTGCCTGCCATAAGGGTTGTGTATTTGGTCATGCGTTTCCTCCTTGTTGGGTAGATAGAACTGTTTTTCAGTCTCATTTTGGTCAGCGGGTTCGTCAGACTTGCGATGGCATCGTAAGGCCAGTTCGTTTTTCTCTCGGGTCCAGTTTCAGCTCGTTGACCGGGTCCGCGCGAGGGTTGCGATGTTCCGCCGCCTCCACACGGGTTGCCGTGCGACCGCCAAAGCGTGATTGCTCCGCTTCGCTTTGGCAAGTCTTTCAGGTGGGAAATCCATTGAAAAGCGAAATATTGTGCACTCTTTCTTCGGCTTTTTCGATTTTCCGAACGGGTCTTTT
The DNA here is from genome assembly GCA_024742655.1 of Paracoccaceae bacterium. Lineage (GTDB taxonomy): Bacteria > Pseudomonadota > Alphaproteobacteria > Rhodobacterales > Rhodobacteraceae > Roseovarius. The sequence goes on from JANSYB010000028.1 coordinate 4,480, forward strand.
GATTAGGCTGAACCGTGACCGGCCAAATGGGTGACAAGCGGCTCGAACCAGTCCCAGTTTCGCGCCGCTGCATCATTCACGATCAGGTTTTTCTTGCGCGTGAAGACCGGCGCGCCACTCGATTCGTGCAACCGGCCCTGTTGCAGGTAGGGCTCGGCCAGGGCGCGTGGCAGATAGGCCGACCCGCCCCGGTCCAGAAGGCATTGCAGCGCCCACCATGAACTGTCGAAACTGATCCGCGCCACACCGGCATTATGATACGCCTCATCGTGCTGACGGCGGTATTCGGCCCCGTGATCGACAAAGATATACATCGGATCCGCATCGATCGGCGTATCGGGCCGGTCCGAATACAGCACCAGTTCCTCGGGCGGCAGGGGATGCACCGTCTGGTGGCCGCGTGCCACCGACTCGTAGGTCAGGATCACATCGACCATGCCCTCGCCCAGCCAGTTTTCCAGATCCCGCGCGCCCCCCTGATGCACGGAGACGGCCATTTCCGGATGCCCCGAAATCACCCCGTCGAAAAACGCCCGGCCGGGCCCGTGCCACAATTCGCGGTCGCACCCGAACGTACAGACCGAGGCCAGACCGGCGGGCAGGGCTGTTTCGAACTTGGCCTGCCGCCAAAGGCCCGTCATCACCCGCGCATAGCGCAGCAGCTTGGTTCCCGCCGGGGTCAGCGTGGTGCCCGATTTCTGCCGGTTCAGCAATTGCTGGCCCAGCTCGTCTTCAAGCGTCTTGAGACGTGCGGTGACCGTCGATTGCGTCACGTGCAGTTTTTGCGACGCCCTGACAAGACTGCCCGTGTCGACGATCGCAAGAAAGGTCTGAAGGGCTGAGAGGTTCATGCGCCAATGATTCCATAATTCATGAATTTCGAATTTATGCAGCAAAACAATTCATTTTCAAGAATTGTAATTCTGTGTCAGCGTGGCCTCGATCTTATCCGGCATTGGAAACGCGGGGATTGGGAATGTTTCGGCAAATCGAGGGGTTGGTGCCCCGGCAGGATTTCATTGCGGCCATGCGGCGCGTGGCGTCATCGGTCACGGTGGTGACGACGGATGGCACGGGCGGGCGTCATGGTGCGACGGTCAGTGCGTTTTCGTCCGTCTCGGCCGATCCGCCCACCGTTCTGGTCTGCCTTTTCGCCGAAAGCCGCATCGCGCGGGCCGTGACGCTCAATGGCCGGTTCTGCGTGAACGTCCTGCGCGAAACCTGCGCTGATCTGGCCAACCGGTTCGCCGGGGGGCAGGACGCGGAGATCGCGGATCGCTTCGACGGGATCGACTGTTTCGGAACCGCGGGTGAGCCCCCGATGGTTCGCGCGGCCACGGCCTTTCGGTGCGACATGCAGCAACAGATGCGGTCGGGCAGTCACCTGATCATCACCGGCCACGTGACCGAGGTCTGGACCGGGGACGCGGCGCCACTGACCTACCGCGAGGGCAGCTATCACCGCGTTGTGCCGCAGGCCCAGACAAACCGCTGAGGAAGAACCATGACAGAAACATACAGCATGCTGATTGACGGCGCGTGGGTCGCGGCCAGCGACGGCGGCACCTTCGAGACATTCAACCCCGCCACCGCAGAGGTCTGGGCCACCGCCCCCGAGGCCACCGCCGAGGATATCGACCGCGCGGTGCGTGCCGCGCACCGGGCCTGCTGGGACGGACCCTGGTCGCGCATGACCGCCACGCAGCGCGGTCATTGCCTGCGCCGACTGGCCGACCTGATGGCCGAAAAATCCGAGGACTTGGGCGCGATCGAGACCCGCGACAGCGGCAAAATGTATGCCGAAACCCGCTGGCAGGCGAAATATATCAGCGAATTCCTGATGTTCTATGCCGGTGCCGCCGACAAGATCAACGGGGACACCCTGCCCATCGACAAGCCCGACATGTTCGTCTTCACCGACCGCGAACCGCTGGGCGTGGTGGCCGCGGTGGTGCCGTGGAACAGCCAGCTCTTTCTGACCGCGGTCAAGATTGGCCCGGCCCTGGCGGCGGGCAACAGCGTCGTGCTCAAGACATCCGAGGCCGCGCCGGCCGTGATCCTCGAATTCGGCAAGCTGATCGCCGAGGCCGGCATCCCCGATGGGGTCGTCAATATCGTGACAGGTCACGGCGATCCGTGCGGCAAGGCGTTGACCTCGCATCCGCTGGTCGCGCGCGTCAGTTTCACCGGCGGTCCCATGGCCGCGCGCCATGTTATCCGCAACACCGCCGAGAACTTTGCCGAGCTCAGCCTCGAGCTGGGCGGCAAGTCACCGTTCATCGTGTTTCCGGATGCCGATATCGAGAGTGCGGTCAACGGCTCCGTTGCGGGGATTTTCGGTGCCTCCGGGCAAAGCTGTGTCGCCGGAAGCCGGTTAATCCTTCACGAGAGCATTGCCGACCAATTCCTTGAAAAGATGTCTGGAATTGCAAAAAGCATTCGGATTGGCGATCCTATGGCGGAGGATACACAGATGGGCCCGCTTTGTACGCGCGGCCAGATCGAGAACATCGAGCGCGAGGTGGCGCAGGCGATCGATGAAGGCGCAAATCTGGTCTGTGGCGGCAAGCGCGCGGCGGCCGGTGAGATGTTCTACGAGCCCACCATCCTCGATTGCCCGGGCCCGCATCTGAAGATCGTGGATACCGAGCTGTTCGGCCCTGTGCTGAGCGTGCTGCGCTTCAAGACCGAGGAAGAGGCGATCGCACTGGCCAATGACACGGTGCACGGGCTGGCGGCTGGCATTTTCACCCGCGACAACGCCCGCGCCCTGCGGATGAGCCGCGCCGTGCGCGCCGGTATCGTGTGGGTCAACACCTATCGCGTGATCAGCCCCGTTGCCGAATTCGGCGGCATGAAAACCAGCGGCCATGGGCGCGAAAGCGGGTTCCAGGCGGTCTATGACTATACCCGCCCCAAAACCGTCTGGGTCAACCTGTCCGAAGACCCCGTTGCCAACCCGTTCCAGCCGCGCTGAGGAGGAGAGAGACATGAAGTTCCATCTGGCAATCAATCTTGAGCGGATGAGCCCCGACACGGATATCAAGGCCGTGCGGGATCACACGCTCGAGATGGTGAAAATGGCTGATGCCGCCGGCTTTGAAATTGCCTGGGCGGCAGAGCACCACGCGCTGGAAATGACCATTGCGCCCAACCCGTTTCAGATACTGACATGGTGGGGGGAGCACGCGAAGAACATCCGCCTGGGTGTTGGCGTCGTGAACGCGGCCTACTGGCACCCCATCAACCTTGCGGGCGAGGCGGCATTCCTTGACCTGACCAGCAACGGCCGGTTGGAATTCGGAATTGGCTCAGGCGCTTACCAGCGGGAGTTCGACCGGATGAAACCCGGCCTCGATCAAAAGGACAGCTGGCGCTACATGCAGGAAATGCTGCCCGTGGTGCAAAAGCTGTGGGATGGCGATTATGCCCATGACGGCGAATTCTGGCAGTTTCCGACCGCCACGTCCTGTCCCAAGCCGGTGCAGCGCGACGTGCCTGTCTGGGTCGCCGCGCGCGCGCCCATCACGTTCGATTATGCGGTCGAGCATGGCTGCAACATCCTCAGCTGGCCCCTGACCATGCCGCTGAGCGAGGTCGAAACCTACCGCAAACGTCTGGACGAGGCGGTGGAGAAGGCGGGCAAACCCTTTGACGGCACGTGGGCCGTGATGCGTCACACCGCCGTCTACGACACCGAGGAGGACCGGCAGGCGGCGCTGGCGTCGATCCGGCATGTGCTGGGCCAGTTCGGCAACCTGATGATGAAAAAGGGCGACGTCATCAACGGCTTCCCCGAGCAGGTCCCGCTGGAAGAGCTGGACGGCAACGCGCGGGTGGACCCCGAGATGCTGGAAACCAACCTGATGTTTGGCCGACCCGATCAAGTCATTGAAAAACTGAAGCAACACGCGGCCTGCGGGGCGGATGCCTTTGTCTATTATGCCTCGATGGGCATGGACATGGATCAGCAAAAACGCAGTCTTCAGCTATTCATCGACAAGGTCATGCCTGAATTCGCGCAAAAGGAGATGGCCCATGCCGGCTGAAATTCGTCGTACGCTGACCCTGATCCAGACCACCCACAAGGAAGGCTGGAAAGAGGTGGCCGAGCCCACGAAACTGGTGGCCGCGCTGGCCATCATCCGCAACCCGTGGTTCGGGCGCGGCCATGTCGAGGATCTCAACCCCGAGGTGCGCGACATCTGCCCCGAGATCGGCAAGATGCTGACCGGCATGTTGCTGGACGTGACGGGTGATGCGCTTGAGGGCTGCGGCAAGGCCAGCGTGGTGGGCATGGGTGGCGAGATCGAACATGCCCAGGCGCTGACCCATTCGCTGTGGTTCGGCAACCAGTTCCGCGAGGCGATCAACGCCAAGTCCTATCTGGTGTTCACCAACACGCGCGGTGCTGCCGGCTGTTCGCTGATGATCCCGCTGATGGACAAGGACGATGGCGGGCGGCGGTCGCATTACCAGACCATCCACACCTGCGTGCCCGACGCCCCGGCCGAGGACGAGATCATCGTGGCGCTTGGCGCTTCGGTGGGCGGGCACCCCAATCACCGGATCGGCGACCGCTATACCGATCTTCGCGAAATGGGCCGGGACGTGGACAACCCGGCGGGGGTCTAGATGCCGGTTTCACGCGCAGGAACCGCCTATGAGATGACCGGGCCCGAGTGGGCGCCGGTCATTGCGCTGATTCACGGTCTGGGCCTGAACCGGGGCAGCACGTGGGGCGCAATCGTGCCGGTTCTGGCACAGGAGTTCCGGGTGCTCTCTTATGACCTGTTGGGACATGGCGACAGTGCCTTGCCTGGGGGTGAGGTCAACCTGACCGCGCTCAGCGAACAGCTGATCGCGCTGATGGATGAGCTGGGCATCGCACGGGCGGCATTGGTGGGGTTCTCGCTGGGCGGGATGATCAACCGGCGCTGCGCGATGGATCATCCCGACCGTGTCAGCGCGCTTGGCATCCTGAATTCCCCGCATGAGCGTGGCGAGGACCAGCAGCGGTTGGTCGAGGCACGCGCGCGCGACACGGGCGCGGGCGGTCCTTCGGCCAATCTCGACGAGACGCTGGCGCGGTGGTTCACCGAGGGTTTTCGCCGCGATCACAGTGACATGGTGGACGCTGTTCGCGCGGTCGTTCTGGCCAATGATCCGGGCAATTATGCCGCCCACCGTCAGGTTCTGGCCGAGGGGGTCACGGAATTGATCCGCCCCGAGCCGCCCATCACCACGCCGACCCTTGTCATGACCTGCGAGCATGACAGCGGCTCCACCCCGGCAATGAGTTGGGGCATCGCGGGAGAGATGCCGGACGCCAACGTGGTGATCGTGCCTGACCTTCAACATCTTGGATTGATCGAGCGGCCGGAGCTTTTCTCCGGGCCGGTCATGGACTTTCTGCGCCGGACCCTCTGAAGAGGTCCGCGGCGGACAACACGCAAAAGGACACGAAACATGCAGAAAATGACAGGCGGCCAGGCGGCGGTCGAGGCGCTGAAGGCGGAAGGAACATCCCATGTCTTCGGCCTGATCGGATCGGCCACGATGGAAATGTTCGACGCACTTTACGATGCCACGGATATCCGGTTCATCGGCGTGCATGACGAACGCACCGGGACGCATATGGCGGACGGGTTTGCCCGGATGAGCGGGCAGGCAGGCGTGATCCTTGCCGGCCAGAACGGGCCGGGGGCCACGAACCTCGTCACCGGGCTGGCGCAGGCCAGAGCGGCCTATTCGCCGGTCGTTTCCATTGCCGGGGCGCTGGCCACCGGGCACCGCTACCGCGATGCCTTTCAGGAGGTGGACCAGGACGCGCTGTTCAAGCCGGTGACCAAGAAAACCTGGACCGCGACCAGCGCCGACCGTGTGCCCGAGATGATGCGCGAGGCGTTCCGCGAGGCGATGGCGCCGCGCCGGGGGCCGGTTCAGCTGAACCTGCCGCGTGACGTTCTGGCTGCCGAGGCCGAGTTCGAGCCGTTCCAGTCCCCGCAGGACTACCGCCCCTACGCAGCGCCCGGCGGGGCGCCGGGCGCGATCGCCGAGGCCGCACGGATGCTGGCGGCGGCGGAGCGGCCCGTGATCATCGCGGGCGGGGGCATCAAGAACACCGGCGGTGCGGATCAGTGCATGGCGCTGGCCGAGACGGTGAATTGCCCGGTCGTGACCTCGCCCGGTCACGGCGACGCGGTGCCGTTCGGGCATCCCCTGAACGCCGGGCAGATGGGGCCGCGCGGCAATGCCGTGGCCAGCCGTCTGGTGAAAGAGGCCGACGTGATCCTGGCGCTTGGCACGCGGGTGGGCTTCAACGCGACGTTCTACAGCTATGACAATATCAACCGGGATGCCCGGATTATCCACATAGAACTCGAGCCGACCGCTATAGGACGCTACTTTCCGGCGGCCTTGGGGATATTGGCGGATGCGCCCACGGCCGCGGATCAGCTTCGGGACGAGATCGGGCGCATCAACGACCGCGCGCAGGCCGAGGCGTGGACCGCGGCCTTCAAGATGGAGCGCGCGGCCTACCTGGCCAAGCGTGATGCAGACGCCGACGTGGACGCGATGCCGTTGCAGCCTTCGGGCCTTTTCAAGACGTTGCGCGACGTTCTTCCCAAGGATGTGGCGGTGACGATGGATGCGGGCACATTGTGCCTGCAGGCCACGGACGCGCTCAACTACCACACGCCGCGGAGCCTTTTCACCCCGCTTGACTTCGGGCTCGTCGGCTTCAGCTTTGCCGCCGGTCTGGGTATCAAGCTGGCGGCACCCGAACGGCCTGTGGTCAGCCTGATGGGCGATGGGGGCTTTGGCATGACGGTGTCGGAGCTCAGCACCGCGGTCGATTACGGGATCAACACCGTGACGGTGGTGATGAACAATCGCTGCTGGGGGGCCGAGAAGGCCTATCAACGCGACTTC
>JANSYB010000254.1 GCA_024742655.1 Paracoccaceae bacterium
GCGACGGCGCGGCCATACGCGTTCTGGGCGCCCCAGAGGCCACCGCGCCCGATGCGGATGGCGACACATGAGCCTGTCGGACATCGCCGTGCGCCGCCCGGTTCTGGCGGCGGTCGCCAGCCTGCTGATCCTTGTTTTCGGACTGGCGGCGGTACAGTCGATCCCGGTGCGCGAATTGCCCGATGTCGACAATGCCGTGGTCACCGTCGACACGACCTATCGTGGCGCCGCGCCCGAGGTGATCGATACCGACATCACCGAAACCATCGAAGGTGCCGTGGCCGCGATCAATGGGATTCGCTCGATCAGTTCCGAAAGCCGCCAGGGACGCAGCCGCATCACGATTGAATTCGACGCGGGCCGCGACCTGGATATCGCGGCCAACGATGTGCGCGATGCCGTGGGCCGCGTGCGCGGTCGCCTGCCCGAAGAAGCCGAGGAGCCCCGCGTCGTCAAAAGCGACGCCGACGCCGACCCTGTGATGCGGCTGGCCATCACCTCGGATCGGATGACGACGGCCGAGATCACCGACTATATCGACCGGTTCATCGCCGACCGGATCGCAACGGTGGACGGCGTGGCCAACCTGCGCATCTACGGCGAGCGCCCTTTCGCGGTGCGTATCTGGCTGGATCGGCGCGCGCTGGCCGCGCGGCAACTGACCGTCGCGGACGTGGAATCGGCCTTGCGGCGCAACAACGTGGAACTGCCCGCCGGAGAAGTGGTCTCGGACAACCGGCAACTGACGGTGCGCCTCAACAGTCGGCTGCAATCCATCGAGGATTTCCGCGACGTGGTGCTGGACCGGGTGGCCGGCTACCCCGTGCGCCTGCGCGACGTGGCGCGGGTCGTGCCGGGGGTGGCCGACGATTCCACCATCGTGCGCACCAATGGCAAAGATGCCGTGGGCATGGCCGTGCTGCGGCAGAGCCAGTCGAACACGCTGGCCATTTCCAATGCCGTGCGCGCCGAGATCGACGTGATCACCCCGACCCTGCCCGAGGGCATGAAGATCATCGTAGGCTCGGACGATGCGCTCTTTGTCGGGGCCTCCATCCGCGAGGTTCTGATCGCTCTGTCGATCTCGCTTGGCCTCGTGGTGCTGGTGATCCTGATCTTCCTGCGATCGGTGCGGGCCACGCTGATCCCGGCCATTGCGATCCCGGTCTCGCTGGTGGGGTGTTTCATCCTGATCGGCGCATGGGGGTTTTCACTCAATACGCTGACGCTGCTGGCGTTGCTGCTGGCGATCGGGCTGGTGGTGGATGATGCCATCGTGGTTCTGGAAAACATCCAGCGCCGGATCGAGCTGGGGGAATCGCCGCTGGTTGCCAGCCATCGCGGCGCGCGTCAGGTCACCTTTGCGGTGATCGCCACCTCGCTGACATTGATGGCGGTGTTCGTGCCGCTGTCGTTCATGCCCGGACAGGTCGGGCGGCTCTTCGTGGAATTCGGCTGGGTCATGGCGGGGACGGTGGCGATTTCGACCTTTGTGGCGCTGACCGCCTGCCCGGCCCTGGCCTCCAAGGTGCTGCGCCGCAGGGATGGCGCCGCCGAGATCGATCCGGATCATCTGAACTGGCCCCAGAGGGCCTACAAGGCGATCCTGACGCGCGCCGTCACGATGCCGCTGGTTGTGCTGGCCCTGGCCGGTGCGGTGACGGCGGGGGCCGCGCTTTTCTACGACGGTCTGCCACGTGAACTGGCCCCGCGCGAGGATCGCGGCGTCGGCTTCGTGCCGCTGACCGCGCCGCAGGGCAGCACGGTGGAGCATTCCGATCTGGCCGCCCGGCAGGTCGAGGAGATCCTTGAGCCGCTGCGCGAGCAGGGCATCATCGAAACCGTCTTCACCTTTACCGGCTGGGGCAACCGGGCGTGGCGCTCTTTCGTGGTGTTTCGTCTTGCGCCATGGGATGAGCGCGACATCCCCATATCCGATGTCGTCAGCCAGCTGGCCCCGCAGATGGGCAACGTGACCATCGCGCGCGGCTTTCCGGTGACGCCGGCGGGGCTGGGCCTGCGCGGCAATTCCACGCCGGTGCGCGTGGTCATCGGCGGGCCGGATTTCGAAAGTGTCAAAGGCTGGGCCGAGGCGCTTCTGGCGGAGGCCGAGCAGATCGAAGGACTGGTCAACCCCGATATCAACTATGAACAGAACCTGCCGCAACTCGACATCTCGATCGACCGCGAGCGCGCCGACGACCTTGGGATAACGGTCGACACCGTCGCCAATACGCTGCAGACGATGCTCGCCTCGCGGGAGGTGACGGGGTTCGTCAGCCGGGGGCGCGAATACCCCGTGATCCTGCAGGCCGAGGATGCCGACCGGCGCGACCCGTCGGATATCGCCAACATCTTCGTGCGGGCCGGTGACGGGCAAACGCTGGTGCCGCTCGGCGCATTGGTCAAGCTGGAGGAGAACGCCGCCGCCCCGTCGCTGCGCCGGTTCGACCGGCTGCCCTCGATCCAGCTGTCGGGCGCATTGGCGCCGGGGGTGAACCTTGGCACCGTGCTCGATGAAATCGAGGCGGCGGCGGGCGATATCCTGCCTGCCGAGGCCAAGCTGGGCTACGAGGGGCAATCGCGCACGTTCAAGGACACCTCGGCGGGCGTGGGCCTTGTTCTGGCGCTGTCACTATTGATCGTGTTTCTGGTGCTGGCCGCGCAGTTCGAAAGCTTCGTGCATCCGGTGACCATCATGCTGACCGTGCCGGCCGGCATGGCCGGGGCGATCTACGCCATGGCCCTTGGCGGGTTGTCCCTGAACGTCTACAGCCAGATCGGGATCATCCTGCTGGTGGGGCTGGTGGCCAAGAACGGCATCCTGATCGTGGAGTTCGCCAATCAGTTGCGCGACGAGGGCATGAAACGGCGCGAGGCGGTGATCCAGGCCGCCGTGCTGCGCCTGCGGCCGATCGTGATGACCGTTTTGTCGACCATCCTGGGCGCGGTGCCGCTGGTTCTGGCCACCGGTGCGGGTGCCGAAAGCCGCAACGCCATCGGCACGGTGATCGTCGCGGGGCTGGCGCTGGCCAGTGTGCTGATGCTTCTGGTCACACCGGTGCTTTACGATCTGCTGGCCCGGTTCACCAAACCGCGCGGCGCGTTCGAGCGCCTGCTCAAGAGGGATCTGGCCCGCAAACCAGCGGCCCCGTGAGCTGACGCGGTTTCGGAATTCATTGCTTCACGCCATTTTTCGTGATTACGGTTTCGATTGTCGGGGGCCGCCCGGCCAAAAAAGTGTTTCAGGGACGGTTTTATATGAATTTTGGCGATGAGGCCCTTTATGACTGGGCGGGTTACTTTGGCGTTGCGTTTTACCTCATTTCCTACACCTGCCTGCAGCTTGGGCTGATCCGTGGGTCCGGGTATGCCTATGCGTTGATGAACCTGACCGCGGCCTCTCTCGTGCTGGTCAGCCTGACGGTCAAATTCAACCTCGCCTCGTCCATCATCCAGATCATGTGGATCGTGATCAGCGCGTTCGGCATTGCGCGGATCTACTGGATCCGGCATCGCACGCGGTTCAACGAGGAAGAGCTGGCGATGGTGAAGGAGGCCCTGCCGGATATGCCGCGCCCTCTGGCGCGCCGGTTTCTGGACAGTGGCGTATGGGTGGATGCACAACCCGGCACGCAGCTGACACGGGAGACCGAAGAGGTGACCCATTTGCATTACCTGACAAGCGGCGAGGCGAAGGTCGTGTCCGGGGGCAGGCAGATCGCGACCCTGTCGCGCGGGTTCGTCGGCGAAATGAACGTGATGGAGCCCGGGCTGGCCTCGGCCACGGTCGAGATCGGCAGCCCCTCGCGCGTCTTCTCGGTGCCCGGCACCACGTTGCGCCGTATTTCGGCGAGCGACAGCGAGTTTCGCGCCTATCTGGAAAGCCATCTTTCAATGGCCACGCGGCACAAACTGATCGAAGCCAACAAGCGCCTGTCCCAAAGCAAGGGCGACTGAATGAATGTCGCTTTCGACAACCCGGCGCACGCCCCGGCCCCTGCCTTGCGCTAGATGGCCCTGGGCGCGGTGTTCGGGCTCGACAATCTAAGCCACGCCATCGCGCTCGCCACGCTTGTTTTCGCCGGCGGGATGGCGGCCGGGGCCTCGCTGGGGGCGACCATCTTCCTGATCGCGGCGATTGTCGGAACGGGCAGCCTGCTGATGCGGCCATGTTTCGTGGGACCGGTCTATTCCAACGTCCAGAATGTCACGATCGCGGTCCTGATCCCGCTGGTCTTCGTGATCGGCACGCTCGAGATCGATGATGAGGCCAGAATCCTGAAGGTGCTGATCCTGCTTGGATCGACGGCGATCCTGACCGGGGTGATCATGCTTGTGATCTCCGTGTTCGATCTGGGACGGTTCGTACGGTTGATGCCCTATTCGGTGACAGCCGGGTATCTGGCCGCCTCCGGTGCGCTGCTGATCCGGTCGGCGCTGTACCTGGTGTGTGCCGGCCGCGATTGCAGCCCCACGGCCCTGCTGTCAGGGCAAAGCGCCCTGCCCCCATTGCCGATCCTGACCGTCGGTTTCGCGGTGGCCCTCTGGGGGCTTGTCCGGCTGTCGCGCAACTTCGGACTGGTGATCGGGATCGTTCTGGGCATCGCAGGCTTTCACCTCATCGTGCAGATGGCCGGCATCCCGGTCGCGCAGATCCGAGAGGCCGGGCTCCTGCCGCAGGCCGGGATGGGCACCGTGCTCTGGCCCACCGAGTTGCCGCCGATCAGCATGCTCGACCCCGGCCTCCTGCTTGCCAATTGGCCGGTCGTCGGCGCAGCGGTGTTGATCAGCGTGTTCGGCGCGATGCTGAAC
>JANSYB010000102.1 GCA_024742655.1 Paracoccaceae bacterium
ATCCGTGATCCGCGATGGGGACGCGCACATCCTTGTGTCGAACGACAACAACCTTCCGTTTTCCGCGGGCCGACAGATGGGCGTCGCAGACAGCAACGAGATCATTCGGCTGCACGTTCCCGAACTGCTGGCCGACTGATCAATGGTCGGTTTCCTCTCATTATATTCGCACCATTGGCGCGATGAGACGGCAAACGGCAGCGACGCGGAAATCTGGAAAGACCGCTCCGGTCAGATCTCGATCGCCTGCATCACCTCGGGCTCGATCACGTCGACCCCCGGCAGGGCTTTGGCCAGTGCCTCGGCCGATTGCTCGAGGATCGGGAAGGTCTTGTAATGGCACGGGATCACCGTCTTGAAATCGAAGAAGGTTTTCGCCGCATAGGCCGCGCGCCGCATGTCCATGGTGAAATGCCCGCCCGCGCAGAGAATCCCGATATCAGGGGCGTGCAGGTCGTTGAACACCTTCATGTCCGCCATCACGTCGGTATCGCCGGACAGGTAGATCACATGCCCGTCGCCCGCGATCATGTAGCCGCATTCGGTTCCCGGCACGTTGGGGCCGTTTTGTGTGCCGAAACTGCTGGAATGCACCGCGTGCACCATCGTGACCTGCACATCGCCCAGATCCACCGTACCGCCCTTGTTGAAGCCCACCGTCTCGATCTGTTCGTGCTCTTCCCAATGGGCCATCAGGTCATACTGCCCGACCACCGGGATCTTGTGTTCGCGCGCCAGCGGCAGCACATCGGCGACGTGGTCGAAATGCGCATGCGTCAGCAGGATATGCGTGGCCCCGGCAACCGCGGCGCCATGCTGATCCTCTGGCAGGACCGGGTTGCCCGTCAGCCACGGATCGACCAGCAGAACCTGACCGCCGATTTCGATGCGGAAACTGCCATGTCCAAGCCAGATGATTTTCATCGGATCCTCCCTATCTTTCCTGCTAGCTTAGCAAACCTGCGCACAAGGGGAAGGCATGGATTTGACCGCGGCCATCGACGGCTATTGCGAACGGCTGGATGCCTCCTTCTGGGCGGAACCTATCAACGCGCTGACCAATGCCGCCTTTCTGCTGGCCGCGCTGGTGATGGCATGGCGGCTGCGGGGCACGAACCTGCCGCTCGCCCATGCACTGACCGGTCTGCTGGCGGTGATCGGACTGGGCAGCTTTCTCTTTCACACTGTCGCGCAGGGATGGGCGGCGCTGGCCGATGTCCTGCCCATTTTGATGTTCATCCTTGTATACCTTTTTGCTGCCAGCCGTGATTTTCTCGGCCTCGCCCCACGCTTTGCCGCCTTGTGCGTCCTGGCCTTTTTGCCCTTCGCCTTCGTGAGTGCCGGCCTGTTGCGCAACCTGCCCCTGCTGGGGGTGTCGGCGGGCTACCTGCCGGTGGTCCTGCTGATCGCGGGCTATGCCGTCTTGTTGCGCAGACAAGCGCCTGTCACCGCCCGCAATCTGGGGATAGGTGCGGGTCTGCTGCTGCTGTCCGTGACATTGCGCAGCCTCGATATGCCGCTTTGTGCGGCCCTTCCGGTCGGGACGCATTTCGGCTGGCATCTGCTCAACGGGCTGATGCTGGGCTGGATGATCGAAACCTATCGCCGTCACATGCTTGCGCCCCACCCCGCGCAAGGCTAAATGCAGGGCGCAGGACGAAACGGAGAGCCGACCCATGTCGATCGATACCGCCACAGCCGCCAAGGTTGCCAAGCTGGCCCGCATCCGCGTCGAGGAGGATGACCTTCCCGCGCTGGCGCAGGAGTTCAACACGATCCTGGGCTTTATCGAACAGCTGAGCGAGGTCGATGTCGACGGGGTCGAACCGATGACCTCGGTCACGCCCCTGCGCCTCAAGCGCCGGGAAGATGCCGTGACGGATGGCGGCATGCAGGACAAGATCCTGTCCAATGCGCCCGATGCCCGCGAAGGTTTCTTCGCCGTTCCCAAGGTAGTCGAATAATGACCGATCTGAACACGCTGACCATTGCCGAGGCGCGCGATGCGCTGCGCCGGGGCGACACCACCGCGATCGAGTTGACCGAGGCCTGCCTGACGGCCATCGACGGCGCGGGCGCGCTTGGGGCCTTCGTGCATCATACGCCTGATCTGGCGCGCGAACAGGCACAGGCGGCGGATGCGCGGATCAAGGCCGGTGAGGCGCCGGCGATGTGTGGCATCCCCCTGGGTATCAAGGATCTTTTCTGCACCAAGGGCGTGCCCAGCCAGGCCGCCAGCGGCATCCTCAGGGGCTTCACCCCAGAATATGAAAGCACGGTCAGCCAGAACCTTTTCGATGCCGGTGCGGTGATGCTGGGCAAGCTGAACATGGACGAGTTCGCCATGGGCTCCAGCAACGAAACCTCGGTCTATGGCAATGCCGTGAACCCGTGGCGGCGCGGCAACGATGACGCCGCGCTGACGCCCGGCGGCTCTTCGGGCGGATCGGCCAGTGCGGTGGCGGCGGACCTGTGCCTTGCGGCCACCGGCACCGATACCGGCGGCTCGATCCGGCAGCCGGCAGCCTTCACCGGCATCACCGGGATCAAGCCGACCTATGGCCGGTGTTCCCGCTGGGGCATCGTGGCCTTCGCCTCCTCTCTCGACCAGGCCGGGCCGATGACCAAATCGGTCCGTGATTCCGCGATCATGCTGCAGGCGATGTGCAGCCATGACCCGAAGGATTCCACCTCGGCCGACATTCCCGTGCCGGATTTCGAGGCTATGCTGACCGGTGACATCAAGGGCAAGGTCATCGGGATCCCCAAGGAATACCGCATGGACGGGATGCCAGCAGAGATCGAGAAACTCTGGGCCGACGGCACTGCCATGCTGAAGGATGCCGGGGCCGAGATCCGCGACATCTCGCTGCCGCACACCAAGTATGCCCTGCCTGCCTATTACGTGATCGCACCGGCCGAGGCGTCCTCGAACCTGGCACGCTATGACGGGGTGCGCTACGGCCACCGCGCCACGCTGGATCAGGGCGACGGGATCACCGAGATGTACGAGAAGACCCGCGCCGAGGGCTTTGGCGCCGAGGTCCAGCGCCGCGTGATGGTCGGCACCTACGTTCTGTCAGCGGGTTTTTACGATGCCTATTACAATCGCGCCCGCAAGGTTCGCGCCCTGATCAAGCGTGACTTCGAGACCGTGTTCGATGAAGGCATCGACGCCATCCTGACCCCGGCCACGCCCTCGGCCGCGTTCGAGCTAGGCCGCGAGACCTCCGACCCGGTCGAGATGTATCTCAACGACGTCTTCACCGTGACGGTGAACCTGGCCGGGTTGCCCGGCATCGCCGTGCCCGCCGGTCTGGACGCGCAGGGCCTGCCGCTTGGCCTGCAACTGATCGGCCGCCCGTGGGAAGAGGGGGATCTGCTCAATACCGCCTACGCCCTCGAACAGGCCGCCGGGTTTGTAGCCAAGCCGCAAAAATGGTGGTAAAACATCCGAAAAGTCGAATGGCAGGACCAAAGCAGATGCGTTTTCCCCTATGTTTGGTGGCCCTTGTGGCCCTGTCGGCGTGTTCGCCCTCCATCCCCGACAGCGGCGCCCCCAACACCGGAACCGGCGTCGGTTTCGGCAGTTACGACGAATATCTCGCCCAACAGCGCGCCCGTGAGGCCGCCTTGGCCGGCAACGCCCTGCCCCCGGCGGGCGCCGTGTCGGACGAGGCCCCGGCGGACGGATCCATCACCACCGTGCGCACCGGCGGCATGCCCGCGGCATCGCCGAGCGAGCAACTGGCGGCGGACGCCACCGCGGCGCTGACCCAGACATCGACTGGTTCGGACGATGGCGTGGTGCATGCAAGCCCGTCCAACCCGGCACCGGTCACGGTGACCACGGCCACGGGCATTTCGGACGAGAACGATTTCAATGCCGTTGGCAACGCGCGCTCGATCGAAAGCGATGCGGCCCTGATCGAACGCAACCGCGCGCAGTATCAGGTCGTTCAGCCGACCGCCCTGCCCTCGCGCAGCGGCGCAACCGGCCCCAACATCGTGAAATACGCGCTGGCCACCAAACACCCGGTCGGCACGCAGATCTACACCCGGGTCGGCATCAACAAACAGGCCAAGTTTCAGCGCAACTGCGCCAAGTATCCATCCCCCGACAAGGCGCAGATCGACTTTCTCGCGCAGGGTGGCCCCAAACGCGACAAGCTGGGGCTTGACCCGGATGGTGACGGGTATGCCTGCAACTGGGATCCGCGCCCGTTCCGGGCGGCTGTCGGCGGCTGAGCCGCGTGACGGCACCGCCCGTCTGGCATCCCTCGCCCAATTTCGGCCCGCGCCGGGACGGCGCACTGCCGGACATGGTCGTGCTGCATTACACCGGCATGGACAGCTGCGGCGCAGCGCTTGAGCGGCTCTGCGACCCCGAGGCCGAAGTCTCCGCCCATTACCTGATTTCCGAGACCGGCAAGGTGCTGCAGATGGTCGAGGAAGACATGCGCGCCTGGCATGCCGGTGCCGGACAATGGGGGGATGTGACCGACGTCAATTCCCGCTCGATCGGTATCGAGCTGGTCAATACCGGCGCACATCCCTTCCCCGAGCCGCAGATGGCCGCGCTGGAGCGGCTTCTGGCGGATATCATGGTGCGGTGGTCCGTTTCGCCCGAACGCGTCATCGGTCATTCCGATATGGCCCCGGACCGCAAATCCGACCCCGGCCCGCATTTCGACTGGCGGCGGCTGGCACGGCAAGGGCTGTCGGTCTGGCCAGACAAAGACACCGCGCCCACCGGCGATTTCTTCGCCCTGGCCAAAAGGATCGGCTATCCGCCGCAGGGTGACCCTGACACTGTGCTCGCCGCGTTCCGGTTGCGCTTTCGCCCGGGCGCGGAGGGGCCGGTCACCCCGGCGGACATTGCCATGGCCGCCGACCTCGCCCGCCGCTTCCCCGTTGACCGCGACGCCGCAAGCACCTAAGTGAGCCCAATGCGCGGAGGGCCGGATGGCCGCGGCACCGCAAGGTGACGAGGAAAGTCCGGACTCCACAAGGCAACGGTGCCGGGTAACACCCGGCCGGGGCAACCCGAGGGAAAGCGCCACAGAAAACAGACCGCCCTGCATCCCGCTGACGCGGAACGCATGGGTAAGGGTGAAACGGTGGGGTAAGAGCCCACCGCGGGACGGGCAACCGGACCGGCACGGCAAGCCCCACCGGGAGCAATGCCGAATAGGGACCTCGCGCGGGCTGATCGGTTCGCCGATATCGCCGCAGGGCCGCCTTGGCCCGAGGTCCGGGTAGGCAGCAAGAGCCCGCGGGCAACCGCGGGCCCAGAGGAATGGTCATCCCCGACAGAATCCGGCTTACAGGCCCTCCGCGCGTATTGCCTGTCAGCTCAAGTGATGCACCTCCTGCAGCCCGTAGACCGGCGTGGCAATGCCGTGCATCCGCGCTGCAATCTGCAGCGACAGGAACTGAGAGTAATGCCGCGACTGATGCAGGTTGCCGCCATGCATCCAGAGGTTCGGCACCTGCGTAGGCTTCCACATGTTGCGCTGTTCCCCCTCCCAGGGGCCGGGATCTTTGGTGGTGTCCGAGCCAAGGCCCCAACACTTACCCAGCTTGTCAGCGGTTTCCTGTCCCATCAGGTCGGCCACCCAACCATTCATCGAGTTGTAGCCGGTGGCATAGACGATCAGGTCGGCCTCGACCTTCTCGCCGGTATCGAGGATCATGCCGTCCTCGACCACCTCGACGACCTGCCCGCGCTTCAGCTTGATCTCGCCGTCGATGATCAGCTGGCTCGCCCCGATATCGATGTAATAGCCCGAGCCGCGCCGCAGGTACTTCATGAACAGCCCCGACTCGTCATCGCCCCAGTCCAGCCAGAACCCGGCCTTCTCCAGCCCCTCGTAGAAGTCCGCATCGCGCTTCTTCATCTCGGCATAGGCCGGGATCTGGAACTCGTGCAGGATGGCATAGGGCAGCGATGCGAAGACCAAGTCGGCCTTTTCCGTGGTCATCCCGGACTGCACCGCCTCTTCGGAATATAGCGCGCCCAGCCCCACCTCCATCAATGTGTCCGAGCGCACGATATGGGTGGACGAGCGCTGGATCATGGTCACGTCCACATCGTTTTCCCAAAGCGCCGCGGCGATATCATGGGCCGAGTTGTTCGAGCCCACCACGACCGCCTTCTTGCCGCGGTACCTGTCCGGGCCGGGATGCTGCGAGGAATGGTGCTGGTCGCCCTTGAACTTTTCCATGCCGGGGAAGTCGGATATCCGCGCCTTGCCCGACATGCCCGTGGCCATCACCAGCTGTGTCGGCTTCAGGATCACCTCCTCGCCATCGCGGTCCACCACAACGGTCCATTCGCCCGTCGCCTCGTCGAAACTGGCCGATTTGGCGGTGGAGCGGGTCCAGTAATTCAGCTCCATCACCTTGGTGTACATCTCCAGCCAGTCGCCGATCTTGTCCTTGGGCGAAAACACCGGCCAGTTCTCGGGAAACTTGATATAGGGCAGGTGGTCGTACCAGACCGGGTCGTGCAGGCAAAGCGACTTGTAGCGCTTGCGCCAGCTGTCGCCGGGCCGTTCGTTGCGCTCCACGATGATCGTGGGCACGCCCAGCTGCCGCAGCCGCGCACCCAGCGCGATGCCGCCCTGCCCGCCGCCGATGATCACGCAATAGGGCTGCGTGGTGTAGCCCAGTTCGGCCTCTTCCTTGGCGCGTTCCTCGGCCCAGGTGGTGCGATGCTTGCCCGCCCCGTGCTTGGCCCCCAGTGGCCGGTCGGAGCCCTTGGGCTCTTCATGGCCCTTGAGTTCCACCATGGTGGTCAGAAGCGTCCAGATCTTTCCCTCCCTCAGCCGCAAAAGGCCATAGCCCCGCGCCGCCTCCGTCTCGAAGCCGATCCAGGCTGTGGTCACGCCACCCTCCTGCGTGGGAAGCTCTCCCTCGGCCAGGGCCCAGCCCGTGGGCTGCACCGCCGAAAGCTGCGAGGTAAGCATGTCGCGCACCTGATCGCGGCCTTCCAGGGTTTTGATGTTCCAGGTGAAACTCACCAGGTCGCGCCAATAGCACTCCTCCTCGAACATCTCCGCCACCGCGTCGATATCGCCTGCCGCCAGTGCCGCGCCGAACCCG
>JANSYB010000096.1 GCA_024742655.1 Paracoccaceae bacterium
ATGACGCAGAACACGATGATCAGCGCATAGAGGATCAGCAGGGAAATCGCCCCGACGAATCCGAATTCCTCGGCCAGCGTCGTGAAGATGAAATCGGTGTGCTTCTCGGGCAGGAAATTCAGCCGGCTCTGCGTGCCTTGCATGAATCCTCTGCCCGTCCAGCCCCCCGATCCAAGCGCGATCTTGGACTGGGTGATGTGATACCCCGCGCCAAGCGGGTCCGACGAGGGGTCGAGAAACGTATCGATCCGGCGATACTGGTAGTCGGCCAGCATCTGCCAGTCGGTCCCACGGCTTTTGAACACGGCGGTGACAAGACCCACGCCTGCCCCGATCACCCCCGCGAAATAGGCCCAGTGCACCCCGGCGATAAACATCAGCAGGCCGCCACCTGCGATCAGCAGGATCGAGGTGCCAAGATCGGGCTGTCGCAGCACCAGCGCCACGGGAAGCAGGATCAGGACGACGGGCAACAAGACCCAAAGGGGGCGCGAAACCCGGTTCGTCGGCAGCCAGTCGTAATAGGCCGCAAGCAGCATCACCAATGTGATCTTCATCAGTTCCGAAGGTTGCAGCCGCATGAACCCCAGGTCGATCCAGCGCTGTGCGCCCTTGCCCTCGGCCCCGAAAAACTCGACCGCCACCAGCAGCAGAACCGAGATCCCATAAGCCAGGACCGACATGTTGCGCCAGAACCAGATCGGCACCATCGCCACGAACAGCATCACCGCGAGACCAAGGGCATAGCGCTTCATCTGCGGTTCGGCCCAGGGCGAGAACGATCCCCCCGCGACGGAATAGAGCATCAGAAACCCGATGCTGGCCACCGCTGTCAGCAGGATCGCGAGGGGCCAGTTCAGATAGAGAACCTTGCGCAGCCCTGTGGGCGTGTATTTGACGGTGTATTCAAGATAACTCATGCCCGGTCGCTCCCCTCTCCGTCGGGGTCGGGGCGAGCACGGCGCATCTGTTCCTGCTGGGTCTTGATCCGTGCGCGATCCTTGGCCGGGTAGGCGGCCAGCGGCGGATCCTCACCATAGAGCGCCTGCAAGGTGACATCGCGAGCAATCGGCGCCGCGGCAGTGGAGCCGCCCCCGCCATGTTCTACGATCACGGCCACGGCATATTTGGGCGTTTCATAGGGCGCATAGTTGACATAAAGCGCATGATCCCGGCGCTCCCACGGCAGGTCTTCGTTACGATAGACCCCGCGCGCGCGCTCTTCGGCCGAGATGTTGCGGACCTGGCTGGTGCCGGTTTTGCCCGCCATGCGGAATGCATCCTCGATGATGCGGCTACCGTAAGCCGTGCCGCGACGGCTGTTGGGTACCGCATACATCGCCTTGCGGATTTCGCGCAGATTGTTCTCGTTCAGGCCAAGATCTTCGCCATGCCCTGTCGGCTGTTCGACCCCGCCGATGGATTTCACAAGTCGCGGGGTCACTGAACGGCCCGTGGCCAGCCGGGCCGTCATCACGGCCAGTTGCAGGGGCGACGCCAGAACGAAGCCCTGACCGATCGCGGCGTTCACGCTGTCACCGATGACCCATTCGCTGCCCTTTGAAATCAGCTTCCAGTCCTTCGTGGGCATCACGCCGCCCGCTACGGACGTCAATGGCAGCTCGTGCTCGATCCCGAGGCCAAGCCGGCGCGCCATGGCCGAAATCTTTTCGATCCCGACGCGCAGGGCCAGATCATAGTAATAGACATCGCAGCTTTCACGCAGGGAGCGGTGCAGATCCACATTGCCGTGCCCGGCCCTTTTCCAGCAGTGAAAACGGCGGTTCGAGACTTCGAGGTGACCCGGGCAATAAACCGTTTCGGTCGTGTCCACCTGTTCATCTTCCAATGCGGCCAGGGCGGTGACCATCTTGAAGGTGGATCCAGGCGGATAAAGCCCCTGCACGGCCTTGTTGGGCAGCGGTCGATACTTGTTTTCCAGAAGCGCCTTGTAATCCGGCACCGAGATGCCGCGAACGAAAAGGTTGGGGTCGAAACTGGGCGCCGAGGCACAGGCAACGACATCGCCGGTCTCGCAATCCAGAACCACGGCCGCGGCGCTTTCGCCCTCCAGCCGCGCGGCGACATAGGATTGCAGCGCGTTGTCCAGTGTCAGCTGCAGATCCGAGCCGGTCTGTCCCTCGACCCGGTCGAGTTCCCGCATCACGCGCCCGGCGGCGTTCACCTCGACCCGTTTGGTTCCGGCCTTGCCGCGCAGCATATCTTCTTTTTCGGCCTCGACCCCGATCTTGCCGATCTGGAAACGCGGGATCAGCAGGAGCGAGTTGGGTGCATCCAGTTTTTCCAGATCCCGGTCACTCACCGGCCCGACATAGCCGACGATATGGGCGTAATCCGCGCCCCGGGGATAGTTGCGCGACAGCCCGACCTCGGGTGTGACCCCGGGCAGGGCGGGGGTATTCACGGCGACACGGCTGATGTCCTTCCAGCTGACACGGTCGGCCACGGTCACGGGTGTGTCACCGCGCAGTTTGCGCAGGTCGGCGCGGGCACGTTCCAGCTCTTCGGGGTTCAGTTCCACGAGCCGGGCAAGCCGGGCGATCACGTCATCGACGTCGCCGGCCTCTTCCCGCACCATCGTGATGCGGTAGCTGGGCACATTTTCGGCGATCACCCGGCCCTCGCGATCAAAGATGCGGCCGCGGGTCGGTGGGATCAGGCGAATATTGATGCGGTTCTCGTCGGCCAGAAGCCGAAACTGATCGGCCTGTTCGACCTGCAGATGCCGCATGCGCAAGGCCAGCACCCCCATGAAACCGGCCATTGCCCCGCCGAGGATCAGGCCCCGGCGCGTCACCTTTCGGTGGCTTTCGGCGGTATCGCGTGTCGGGCGTCTCATGTGCGGCCCCCCAGTGCGTCGATATCCCCGGGCGCCAGCTTGCGCACCCCGAAGACGGTTTGCGAGACGACCACCACGACCGGGTAGACCGCCATCGTCATGATCAATTGCATCAGGCTGAGGCCAAGGGGGGCCTGATCGACCATCAATACCGTCAGAACAACCCGGTAGACGATCATGATCACCACAAGTGTCGAGGCCACGCTGACCCATTCCACCGCGAATGTCAGGTCGCGCAGCCCGATATATCGTGCGCGCAGGGTTTCCGCCGCAACAAGAACCAGGGCCGCCCAAAGGCCCGGCGGACGGTGGAACATGAGGTCCGCCAGCAGAAACATCCCCGCCAAAAGCAATGGCGGCACGTATTCCGGGCGCCGCAGGACCCAGGCAAAGGTCAGGGCCAGCATGATATCCGGCCCGGCCCAGCTTCGTGGCAGCGTGTCCAGCGGCAACAGATGCAGGAAGATCAGCGTCAGACCCAAAACGACGTAAAGGATGCGCATCGTCCAGAGCCGGTAGGCGGGGTTTTCAGCCATCTGCGCCCTCCGCCGTGGTTTCGGCATCACCCACTTCGGAACCGGGCAGCCCTTCGGGCGCGATCAGGCTGCCGGGGTCTGTGACGCGCTCATGTCCGTAATTTCGCAGCACGCGCAGAAACTCCAGCCGCTCGTAATCCGCCGCCAGCCGGACACGCATCCGCCCGCCGGGATCCTCGGCCACCTGGCCGATCAACAGGCCGGCGGGAAAGACCTCGCCATCGCCGGAGGTCATGACCCGATCGCCGGGGCGCACCTGATCGGCCGCTTCGATGAAGTCGATGGGCGGGGCGGCGGTGTTGTCACCGATCACGAGGGCCTGCTGGCCCGAGGGTTGAATGGTCACCGGGATGCGGCTTGAGGTGTCCGTGAGCAGGATGACCCGGGCGGTATTGTCGCCAACCCCTGAAATCCGGCCCACGAGGCCCAACCCGTCCATCGCGGCCCAGCCATCCACGATGCCGTCGCGCGCGCCGACATTGATCAGCACCGATTGGCGGAAGGGTGATCCGCTGTCGGCCAGCACCACGCCGGTGACGAAGGTCAATCGCGGGTCGAGCTGGACGTTGTTGAGGTCAAGCAGGCGGGCGTTCTCCTGCTCCAGCTGCAACGCGGCCTCCTTCCACGCTTTCATCTGCTGCAACTCGCGGCGCAGCTCCTGGTTCTGCTGATAAATGCGCTGGTAGCTCTGGAAATCTCGCAGGATGTTGACCGCACCCGTGACAGGCGCCATGGCCCAGTCAAAGCCGGGCACGACCCGGTCGATCACCTGCGCGCGGAACCGTTCGACACGGGGGCTGTCGATGCGCCACAGCAAAAACAGCCCGATCAGGACAAGCACCAGCACCCCGATCAGCATACGCTTGAGCGGGCCTGTGTAATCTGTTGTCTGAGCGCGGTTTCTGGCCACGTTTCACCCCTTTCATCAAAGGGTGGGGGTTTCAGCTGTCGTAGTCAATCGCGTGGCGCAGCTGTTTCTCGAACTCCAGCGCCTTTCCGGTGCCCAAAGCCACGCAGTTCAGGCTGTCATCGGCGATGGACACGGCAAGCCCGGTCTGTTCGCGCAGCGCCAGGTCGAGATCCCCCAGCAAAGCGCCACCGCCCGTCAGCATGACACCCCGGTCGACGATATCGGCGGCAAGATCCGGCGGTGTGGCCTCAAGCGCGGTCATCACCGCCTCGCAAATCTGCTGTACCGGTTCGGCCAGTGCCTCGGCCACCTGGGCCTGGGAAATCTCGGTTT
This sequence comes from Paracoccaceae bacterium, assembly GCA_024742655.1. GTDB lineage: Bacteria > Pseudomonadota > Alphaproteobacteria > Rhodobacterales > Rhodobacteraceae > Roseovarius. Next base: position 4,640 of record JANSYB010000096.1, read on the forward strand.
CCTTGGGCACACCGTTCAACAGGTCGCGCCCCCGGATCTGCATCGAGGTGCCGCGCCCGTCATCGGGCATGCGAGCCGTGCCGATCGATGTCTTGATGCGTTCCGCGGTGGATTCGCCCACCAGCAGGTTCTGCTGTCGGCGCAGGTAATTGATGATCGCCTCGTCCATGCGGTCGCCGCCCACCCGGATCGAGCGGGCATAGACGATATCGCCAAGGCTCAGAACGGCCACCTCGGTCGTGCCGCCGCCGATATCGACGACCATGTTGCCCGTGGGGTCGGTGATGGGCATGCCCGCCCCGATGGCCGCCGCGATGGGCTCGGCGATCAGCCCGGCACGCCGTGCGCCTGCGGAAAGAACCGATTGCCGAATGGCGCGTTTTTCGACGGGCGTGGCGCCGTGGGGCACGCAAACGATGATCTTCGGCTTGGAGAAGGTCGAGCGCTTGTGCACCTTGCGGATGAAATGCTTGATCATCGCCTCGGCGGTGTCGAAATCGGCAATGACGCCTTCGCGCATCGGGCGGATTGCCTCGATGCTGCCGGGGGTGCGGCCCAGCATCAGCTTGGCATCCTCGCCCACGGCAAGCACCTTCTTCACGCCATCCTTGACGTGGTAGGCAACCACGGAAGGTTCCGACAGGATCACGCCGCGGCCCTTGACGTAGACCAGCGTGTTCGCGGTTCCCAGGTCGATCGCCATGTCAGAGGAAAAAAGACCCGGGATTTTGTCTAGAATTGACATGTGCGCGTGCGTCCTGCGGTTTGATAGGCTCAATGGTCCCCGACTCGCCCGCCGGAAACCGTGGGCCCTTATAGAGCGGGGAAAACGCGTGCGAAAGGGCGCTTTGGACCGCAATGAGCGTCAAATTGCCGGGGTGTTCATGGTGCTGCTGGGGAGGATTGAACTCCCGACCTCACCCTTACCAAGGGTGCGCTCTACCACTGAGCTACAGCAGCGCCGGTTCGTGGCGGGGTGATTAGACCGTTCCGCCCGCCCGTGCAAGCGTTATCTGGACGGTTTTTCCTCACTACTGTAGAGAGACTGCATGAGCACCAAACCCCCCTCAGGCAAAGGGCCCAAAGACGCACAAAACCGCGAGGATCGGCTGAAGGCCGCCCTCAAGGCGAACCTTGCCCGGCGCAAGGCACAGGCCCGGGCCAAGGCGGGGGACCAGGCAGGCAGTGGCAGGAACAAGGAAGACTGACGTATGGATTCAATCATCGTGACGGGCAACGGCCCTTTGAAGGGCCAGATCCCCATTGCCGGGGCCAAGAACGCCTGCCTGACGCTGATGCCCGCCACGCTGCTGAGCGAGGAGCCCCTGACGCTGACCAACGCGCCGCGGCTGAGCGATATCGCCACGATGACACAGCTTTTGCAGTCACTGGGCGCGGAAGTCACCAGCATGCAGGATGGTCAGGTTCTTGCCATGTCGAGCCATGACCTCGACAATCATGTCGCCGACTACGACATCGTGCGCAAGATGCGCGCCTCCATCCTCGTGCTTGGTCCGATGCTGGCGCGCGACGGGCATGCCGTCGTGTCTCTGCCGGGCGGGTGCGCCATCGGCGCGCGGCCGGTCGATCTGCATCTCAAGGCGTTCGAGGCGATGGGCGCGGAACTGGAACTGAAAGACGGATACGTGCACGCCAAGGCACCCGGTGGCCTGAAAGGCGGCGAGGTCGTGTTCCCCTTCGTCTCGGTCGGGGCCACGGAGAACGCCCTTATGGCGGCGACGCTGGCCAAGGGTACGACGGTTCTGAAAAACGCCGCGCGCGAACCCGAGATCGTGGACCTTGCGCAATGCCTGCGCAAGATGGGCGCGGAGATCGAAGGCGAAGGCACCGAAACGATCACTGTTCAGGGCGTTGACCGCCTGCGTGGAGCGACACATCCCGTCGTAACCGACCGGATCGAGCTTGGCACATACATGCTGGCCCCGGCAATCTGCGGTGGTGAGGTGGAATGCCTTGGCGGTCGGATCGACCTTGTGGGCGCGTTCTGCGAGAAACTGGACGCGGCTGGCATTTCCGTCGAAGAAACAGCGAACGGCCTCAAGGTGGGGTGCAAGAACGGACGTGTTCGGGCCGTCGATGTGACAACGGAACCTTTTCCCGGCTTTCCCACGGATCTGCAGGCGCAGATGATGGCGCTGATGTGTACCGCCGATGGCACCAGCGTTCTGGAAGAGAAGATCTTCGAAAACCGCTTCATGCATGCCCCCGAACTGATACGGATGGGGGCGGACATTGATGTCCATGGCGGCACCGCCACCGTCAAGGGCGTCGAACGTCTGAAAGGCGCGCCGGTGATGGCGACGGATCTGCGCGCGTCGGTTTCGCTTATCCTGGCCGGGCTGGCGGCAGAGGGCGAGACGGTCGTGAACCGCGTCTACCACCTTGATCGCGGGTACGAACGTGTCGAGGAAAAGCTGGGCAATGTGGGCGCGCGCATTGAACGGGTATCGGGATCGTGAGCGATGACGCCAAATTCGAAGAGGGCCGCGAAGCCCCTCTGAATCTCGGGGCGATGGACCTCGACGACCTGCAGGTGATTTCCTCGCTGGTACAGGACGCGGTCTTTCCGATCACCGAGATGACGTGGCGCGCGCGTGATCGGCGCCTGGCCCTTCTGGTCAACCGGTTCCGGTGGGAAGACCAGGGACAGGCCCGTCACGG
>JANSYB010000218.1 GCA_024742655.1 Paracoccaceae bacterium
CAGACCCGTGGTGGCCTGCGCCGCCAATGCCCCGGCGTCGCCGGTGAAATCCCATTTGTACCACGGCACCTGCTGCAGGAATTGCGCATAGGCGCGGGCCTGAGTCGCAGACAGGTCGTCCAGCGGTGCGCGTGCCGGCCCCCGCAGCCATGTCGCGACCCGGCCGATCGTCTCCTCGTAGGCCGCCTTGGCCAGTAATTCGGCGGTGAAGCTGACCCCGATGACATAGACCATCTGCTTGGTCTCCCACGCGAAACCGCCATGATCCGCCGTCGCCCCGCTCAGCGCGCAAAGCGACGACCAGAAGCCGCCAATCGCGCGCAGATATCCGAAATCATGCGGATCACCCGCGCCGATCACCTGCGCATAATCGTCATAGGCATGCACGATATGCCATTCGGGATAGGTCATCAGCGTGCGCGCCTCCTCCCGGTGATGCTCAGTCGGCAGGATGGCTGCATAGTCCTGCGGCTTGGCCTTGGGAATACAGGCCAGTTCGTTATACCCCACCGGCGCCATGAGGCCGATGACCAGCACGACAGCCAGCAGGACCAGACGTTTCAACCACCGCCAGAGCATCCCCTACCCCCGATCCAGCCGCAGCCCGGCAAACAGCGCGAAGCCGCCAAGCGCGATATGCGGCAGGTTGGCCAGGATGCGCGGCAGCGCCAGCGAAAAGCCCTGCGACGGGTTCGAGAAGATCGCAAGGTCGAGGAACCCGTAGGCGGTGAAAATCCCGAACACCCCGTCGGCGAGGTAAAGCGCGCCGAAGATCACGAGGAACATCTTCGCCGCCCGGTGGCTGATCAGCGCCGCCGACAGCGCCCAGAGCGCCGAGACCAGATGCAGCGCATCGTCGAACGGGTCGAGCGCGAAAATGCCGAAGGCTAGCCCGTTCTCATCCGTCAGTCCGGGGATATAGTTGATCGCGGCCGCAAGCAGCAGCGCGACGGTGTAGAAAAGGCAGATTTTGCGAAGCAGGGTCATAGGCGGTTCAGGTAACTGTCCCAAAGGCTGTTGCGGAAAACCAGGCCCGGGTCGATCTCGCGCTTGGCGGCGGCAAAGGCCTGGGCGCGCGGATAGGCGCGGTCCAGCTGGTCGATCGTGGCATGGGGCCGATATGGCAGGTAATAGGTGCCGCCAATGGCGGTCACCCCGTCGATCAGGGCGCGGGTCATGCGGGCCATGTCGGCCTCGCCCCGCGCGGTCATTTCCTGGCTGAAGGACATCACCGCGGCAATGCGCGGCACCGAGGCATAGGACAGCCAGCTGTCGGGATCGGTGTCGATGAAACGCAGGGTGACATTCAGGAATTCCTGGTAGGAGGCCGGGATCACCGCGCGGCAAACGTCGAGAAACTCGGTGAACCGGTCGGGATGAATGAAATATTCATGCAGGATGTCCGTGCGGTCGGGATTGCGATCATCCAGCGTCACCACCGGTTCGTTGATCAGCGAATTGCGCGTCACCTCGCCCGCGCCCAGCCTCGGGCCAAGCCCGGTTTCGAACCACCAGCGCAGCCGCTTCATCCGCTCGTTGCCCAGTTGCGCGCGGTACACCCGGCTGGCCAGATGCGCCATCGTGCCCGAGCCAGAGGCCGGGGGCAGATCGCCCTGATCCCCGACCGGGCGATAGGTGATCAGCAACGCCTTTTCGAAGAAATCGCCACGCGCCACGTTCAGGCGCCCATAGGCCATGTTGACCGTCCCGTCCGAGATCGCCTCGATAAAGCGCGGCGCGAACTCAGCGGCCGGCAACCTTTCGAAAGCGGGCTGCAAACGCAGGTTGGGCGACATCTCGACCACCATCGAGGTGATCGCGCCGGTCAACCCGTAGCCGCCCATCGTCATACCGAACAGATCGGCGTTCTGGGTCCGTGAACAGCTTACCAGTTCGCCATCCGGCAGGACCATGTCAAAGCTTTGCACCGTTGCCCCCATGGGCCCAAGCCGGGCCGGCCAGCCATGGGCATTCACGCAAAACGTGGCCGCCACGCCGAAATCGTGATTGGACTGCATCACCTTGGGGCCGAACCCGATCGGGTCCAGCGCGGCAATCACCTGTGACCAGCGCGCCCCGGCATGCACCCAGAACGTGCCGGCGTCGGTGTCCGGCGCGATCGCCCCGTTGTGATAGGTGATGGCATGACCGTCACGCGGAATGGCCTGCCCGCCCATCGAATGGCGCGCGGCCCCCACGTTGACGGGGCGGCCCGCGGCCGCCGCCGCGCGGATTTCGGACCGGATCGCCTCGACCAGCGCGTCGCCGGGATCCTGCGACAGCACGATATGCTTGTGAACCGGCGTTTCGCTGAGACCGCTGGCATCGTTCAACGTCCCGGCCGCGCCTGCGGGCTTGATCCACGTCACCCCGTCATAACCGGGCAGATCGGCGGAGTACCGCGCGCTCAGCGCCCCACCGGCGAGGGCCCCCGCCCCCAAAAGCAAGGCTCGTCTTGTCACTGGTCTCATGCACACACCTTTCACACCACTTGTATGACATGTCTGCGAGAAAGCGCCGAATGCAAAGGTCCGGAATTCCAGACTTTTGCGAACAGCGTGGCCTGCAGGACGCGGAATTTTCCAAAAATTCCCGACCAGAAAATGCGCATTTTCTGGTCCGTTTTCTGTATCAGAAAACGGGCGCGCTACAGGTCGAAACTGGCGAAAACCGGGGCGTGGTCACTGGGTTTTTCCCAGCCGCGCGCCGCGCGCAATATGCGGCTGGAATGTGCCGCGCCCGCAATATCGGGGCTGGCCCATATGTGATCCAGCCGCCGGCCCTTGTCGACCGCGTCCCAGTCGCGCGCGCGGTAGGACCACCAGCTGTAAAGCTGGCCTTCGGGAATGTCGGCGCGGGTCACATCCGTCCATTTGCCCGCCTCCATCACGTCGCCGAGGTGATCGACCTCGATCGGCGTGTGGCTGACCACTTTCAGCAATTGCTTGTGCGACCAGACATCATCCTCACGCGGGGCGATGTTGAGATCGCCCACAAGGATAGATTTCTCGGGCCGTTCGCCATGAAACCAGTCGCGCATCTCGGTGAGGTAGTCGAGTTTCTGGCCGAATTTCTCGTTGACCTCGCGATCGGGAACATCCCCGCCGGCCGGGACGTAGAAATTATGGATCACGGTGCCGTTTTCCAGCCGCCCCGCGACGTGACGGGCATGGCCAAGGGCCGCGAAATCCTTGTCGCCCATGTCTTCGATCGGCAATTTCGACAGGATGGCAACCCCGTTGTAGCCCTTTTGCCCACGCGCGACCATGTGCGTGTAGCCAAGCGCGTGGAACCGCTCCAGCGGGATCTTCTCGACCGGGCTCTTGCATTCCTGCAGGCACAGGATATCGGGGGCCTCTTCCTCCAGCAGCTTGCACACTATGGGTTCGCGCAGGCGGACCGAGTTGATATTCCATGTGGCCAGGGTAAAGGGCATGTAGGCTCGCCTTTCGCGGTTACTTCGCAACGTCCGGCGCAATAAGCCCGAGCGCGCGGGTCAGCGCAAGGCTGAAGGCCACGCGATCCTCGATCTGGGGGATATGGCCGACCCCGGGCAAAGTGATCAGCTGCGCGCCGGGGGTCAGCGCGGTCAATTCCTGCCCCTGTGACAGCGGCGTGACGGTGTCCTCCATGCCCCAGATATAGACGGTCGGCACCTCCAGCGCGCGGTAGGCCTCGGGCCGGGTGCTGCGCGCGCCCACGGGCGGCACCAGCAACGATGGCAGCCATTGCGCATAGGCGCGCGTGGTACCCTCGCGCGCGAAGGGGCGCGTCAGGATGGTCACGATATCCGGCGTCACGGCCTCTTTCACATGGATCAGCCCACGCAGGAAATGCCCGGTCAGAAGCGGGTTGGTCATGGTCAGCGCCACTGCGGCCTCGCGCAATACGCGGCCACGCAGGATAAACGGCAGGGACCCACCTCTTTCATGCCCGTTCAGCCCGATCGCCCCATCAACGACCACCAGCCCCGCGAAGGCCTCGGGCGACAGCATCACGGCCTCGACGCCGGGGCCCGCCCCCACGGAATGCGCCACCAGAACCGGGCGTGTTTCCAAGGCCTCGATCAGCGCCAGGATGCGTTGCGCCTGCACCTGCCGGCGATAGTCCCCATCCGGGGCGTGATCGGAAAACCCGAAAGGCGGCATGTCGAACGCCATGGCCCGCCAACCGCGCTCTCCCATCTCGGTCAACGTCGGACGCCACAGGCCCGACCACGCCGCCGTGCCATGCGCAAATAGCAGAACCGGCCCATCCCGAGGGCCCGCCTCTTCGACATAGATGCGGCCCGTGGTTGTTTCGATCAGTCGCCCGGCCTCCGGCAGCATGGCGTTCAATGCCTGCGATTCGCGCAGGCCCGCCGCCAGCCGGAACCCGACCACGACGCACAGTGCCAAAACCAACCCACCCAGCAATACTCGTTTAAAGATACGCATCCGCCGTCCCCTTGCCCGCTTGCATAGAACACACAACCGATCCAGAAAAAAGCCCCGGCAAGATGCCGGGGCCAGTCCAACAGGGAGGTGCATGTAAATGCCCGTACATGCTGCGGGTTGAATGGATTCCTAGCAAGTCAGGAAAACCACCACTTTGACTTGAATCAACTTGCCTCAGGCCAAAAGGCGATACCCGCCCGATTCCGTCACCAAAAGACGCGCATTCGACGGATCCGGCTCGATCTTCTGACGCAGGCGGTAGATGTGGGTTTCCAGCGTATGGGTCGTCACGCCCGCGTTATACCCCCAAACCTCGTGCAGCAGCACGTCCCGGGGGACGACGCCATCGGGCGACCGGTAGAGGAATTTCAGGATGTTGGTTTCCTTTTCGGTCAGCCGGACCTTCTTGTCGTCCTCGGTCATCAGCATCTTCATCGCCGGCTTGAACGTGTACGGGCCGAGTTGAAAGACCGCATCCTCGGATTGCTCGTGCTGGCGCAGTTGCGCGCGGATCCGGGCCAGAAGAACCGGGAATTTGAACGGCTTTGTAACATAGTCATTGGCGCCCGCGTCCAGGCCCAGGATGGTATCGGCATCGCCGTCATGGCCGGTCAGCATCATGATCGGCGCCTTGACCCCCTGCTTGCGCATCAGCCGGCACAGTTCGCGGCCATCGGTGTCGGGCAATCCGACATCCAGGATCACCAGATCGTAGATGCCATCCTTGGCCCGCGCCATCGCGTCGGCCCCGTTTCCGGCCTCGAACACGTCGAAATCCTCGGTCATCACCAATTGCTCGCCAAG
>JANSYB010000126.1 GCA_024742655.1 Paracoccaceae bacterium
ATAACATCGAAGTAGAGCCGTTTTGCCGTTTTCGGCTTCTGATACATGAAATAGCTCAGGCTCTCGGTCGAGGCATAGCTGAGCCATTCATCGATGCTGATCCCGTTGCCCGAGGACTTGGAGATCTTCTGACCCTGATCGTCAAGGAACAGTTCATAGCTGAAATGCTCTGGCGGGCGGGCGCCCAGTGTCCGGCAGATCGCGTCGTAGATCTTTTCGTTGGTGGCGTGTTCCTTGCCATACATCTCGAAATCCACGCCAAGTGCCGCCCAGCGGGCGCCAAAATCGGGCTTCCACTGAAGTTTCACATTGCCGCCGGTGACCGGGAGGGTCCATTCGCGCCCGTCTTCATCGTCGAACGTGATCTCGCCCTTGGCGGCATCCACGTTCTTCATGGGCACATACATCACGCGCCCCGTTTCGGGATGCAGCGGCAGAAAGATCGAATAGGTCTGCTGGCGCTCTTCGCGCAGGCTCTTGAGCATGATTTTCATCAGCTCGTCATACTTCTCGACACAGCGCAGCAGGATGTCGTCGAACCGGCCGGACCGATAGAAGTCACGGGCCGAGATGAACTCGTATTCGAAGCCGAACGTATCGAGGAACCGGCGGAGCATCGCGTTGTTGTGATGTCCGAAGCTTTCGTATTCGCCGAACGGGTCGGGCACGCTGGTCAGCGGCTTCTGCAGGTGATCTGCGAGCAATTCGGGATTGGGCACGTTGCCGGGGACCTTGCGCAGACCATCCAGATCATCGGAAAAACAAACCAGCTTGGTCGGAATGTCGCTGATCTGTTCGAAGGCATGGCGGACCATCGTGGTGCGCAAGACTTCTCCGAATGTGCCGATATGGGGCAGACCGGACGGCCCGTAGCCCGTCTCGAACAGCACGTAACCCTTTTCCGGCGGCGCCTTTTCATAGCGTTTGAGAACGCGGCGTGCTTCTTCAAAAGGCCAGGCCTTTGACGTCATGGCGGCATCGCGCATCTCGGACATGGGTGTTCTCCGGTTCAGGGCCCGCGCGGTCAGGTGAACGGGCTTCGTCGCTTCCTATTGCCGTGTCGGCAGACAGTCAATATTCTGCACCGCAACACAACCCCTTAGAGGACATCCCCTCCCATGACCGATCAGATCCCACATCCGCTCAATCCGCAGGACTGCCTTGTCGCGGTGATGATCGCGGTCTCCGCCTCAGACGCCGATATCCGCACCGCCGAACTCGTCAAGATCGAGTCGGCGGTGAACAACCTGCCGGTTTTCGCGGACTATGACATGGACCGGGTCAAGGTCGTTGTGCAAATGGTCTTTGACCTGTTCAGCGTGGAGGACGGGCTGGACGCGTTGTTCGGCCTGATCCGGGACAACCTGCCCGAGCGACTGCACGAGACAGCTTATGCCCTGGCCTGTGACGTCGCCGCGGCAGATGGCACTCTTGGGGATTCCGAACTGCGCCTGCTGGAAGAAATCCGCTATGAGCTGAATATCGAGCGGCTGCACGCCGCCGCCATAGAACGGGGATCGCGGGCCCGACACATGACGATGTGATGCGCCTGATCCCAACCATTTTCTGTCTCGCAATGCCGGCTTTGGCCGCAGCGGAAGAGGTTTTGGTTCGGATCGACTTGTCGGATCAGGAAATGACGGTCTTTGTTGACGATAGGGTTGAGGGGGTTTGGCCGGTGTCGACGGCGCGGGCGGGTAAATTCACGCCGATCGGTCTCTACCATGTGCAAAGCATGAAACGGATGCATTATTCGTCGCTGTACCAGAATGCACCGATGCCTCATTCCCTGTTCTTTTCGGGGAATTTCGCCATTCATGGCACACACCAGACCGATCGGCTGGGAACGCCCGCATCGGCCGGATGCGTGCGGTTGCACCCGGACAATGCGCGCACTCTGTTCGAGTGGGTCGTGGAACATGGCCCGCAAAACACGCTTATCGAGATCCAGCTCTAGGCCGATGCCCGGATTGCCAAATTCACCATTTTCATCGGTGACGAAAAACGATCTAAATAGGTCATGATCGCCAAAGGAGATTTCCGATGCGCCCCGTCTTCGTGAACATTCGCTGCAAGCCCGGCACGTCCTATCGTGTGGCCGAAGAAATCGCGCTGCGGGAAATCCATTCCGAACTTTATTCGACATCGGGTCCGTTCGATCTGCTGCTCAAGCTTTACGTTTCGGACGCGGACGATGTCGGCAAGTTCATCAACGAGAACCTGCTGGATATCGACGGCATAGAACGCACGGAGACAACCCTGACGTTCAAGGCGTTCTGAGCACAGGCTGCATGTGTGAATAAACCGCCGCACGGGCGGAAAACACGCATACCCTTCCCGGTGTCAAAGAAAGAACCGCGGCGAAGCGTCCGTGAAATCATGTAGGTGCACGGTAACCTGGTCCTGGCTCAGCAGGACGACGCCATAGGCGGGCGGTTCGAAATTTCCGGCAGTGCGATCCGGCCCGGTTTCCAGATCCAGGGCGACCTGATGGTTCAATCCACGCATGCACGAATAGCTTATCCCGCGCCAACTGCCGAATATCGCGCGATGCACATGGCCGAAAAACAGGTGTCGGATGCGCGTTTTGTGCGGGGCGATCACCTCGTAGAACGCCTCGGCATCCTGCAACATGATCCGGTCCATGGCCTTGATGCCGGTTTCAAACGGGGGATGATGCATAAAGAGCAACACCGGCCCATCGCTGCGCTCAAGCGCGCCCTGCAACCAGTCCTGCCGCTTTGCGCAATAGGCCCCGGCGTGGGTCCCGGGCTCCTTGGTGTCAAGCAGCAGGAAGTGTCCATGTTCCGTGTCAATGGCTGTCTGGACAAAACCGTTCTCGTCACGGGGTGTGTCTGGAAAGGCGGAGGCAAAAGCGCCCGTATCATCGTGATTGCCGACCATGAGATGCACTGGCATCCGAAGCTTGCCAATCTCCCGGGCGAATCGCGCATAGGCCGCGTCGTCACCCCAATGGGTCATGTCGCCGGTAAGCACCACGAAAGCGGCGTCGCCATGATCTTCGTTGATCGAGCGCACCGCCGCCGAAAGACCTGAAGCCGGGTCCTGGCCATATAGCAGACCTTTGCCAATGACATGCGTATCGGTGAGGTGGATGAACTTCATTGCGCCGCCACCGGTTTGGCCCAATCTTCCCAGGCCGTTCCTGATGTAAAGACCGGCCCGTCCCAACCAAACGGAATCTCGTGAATGATCGTGCCCTCTCCCTCAACCAGGATTACAGCATAGGACGGCGCCATCGGGGCCGCTTGCAGCAATTCCGGCTCGACGAGGTCGGGCAGCGATTGATTGCCGGTGGACCGGACAGAGGCGAAGGGGATGCCGCAAAACGTGCCATGCACCGGAGCATGGACATGGCCGAAATGGATATAGTCGATACGGTGCCGAAAGCGGCTCAGCAACCCAGCCAAGGGCGCGCGGTCATCGGGTACCAGTGCGATTTTATCCTCGGCAGGTACGCCCAATGGCATGACGTTGTGATGCATGAACAGCCGCGCGCGATCACAGGCTTCAAGCTCGCTCTCCAACCAATCGCGCCTCGCGGCACAAAAATGTCCCGCATGCGTGCGCGGCGCGGTGGTGTCCAGATAGATCAGGCGCGTGTCGTCAAGGGTCTCGGCATGGTTGACAAAGCCCTGCAGGTCCCTGGACTGATCCGGGAACGTCGCAAGAAAGGCTGCGCGGTCATCATGGTTGCCGATCATCAACCGAACGGGACAGGGCAGATCGCTCAACGCCTCTCGCAAGCTCTGGTAGGCGGCGGGCTCGCCCCAATGGGTCAGATCACCGGTGATGATGATCCGTGCCGCATCCGGATGATGGGCACGCACATTATCAAGCGCTTGGGTGAAACGGTGATGAGGGTTCAGACCGCCCATGCGTTCGCCGGGAACGGTCAGGTGAATGTCGGAGATTTGGACAAGTTTCATGTGGCTAGACTTTCGTGACACGGCTCCGGCCGCCCCAGAAGGGACGGCCGGCGCAGTGTTCAGCCGTTGGGTAGCAGGTCGGAGACTTCTTCGACAAGCTCTTGCTGCAATTCTTTCATGTCGGTGGCGTCACCGGTGACGATGCGTTCGATACTGTCATAGATCACCTGGGTGATCGCCAGACCGTTATCCCCCGGATAGGCCAGCCAGTCGCGCAGCAGCGGAAGCTGATCCACGGCGGTCTGCTTGTTGGGGTTCTGCTCGTAGAAATCGGCCAGGATGATCTCGTTGGCGGCCTTGTTCGGCGGCATGTAGCCGGTTGTCTTGGCCACTTCGGCCGCGCCGTCACCCGACGTGATGTATTTCAGCCAGGTCCAGGCCGCTTGGCGCACCTTCGGATCGTCCGAGGTGGAGGTCAGCATCGCCGCGTTGCCGCCAGCCGGCAGACCCATCGGCTTGCCGTCCAGACCCGGAAACGGGCCGGTGACCAGTTCGAAATCGCCCTGGCTGCGTTCGACCGCGCCAAGCGCCGAGGTCGACCAGAACATCATGCCGATGTCACCGGCGGAAAACGACGACAGTGCCGCTTTCCACTCGAGGTTCTGCATTTCGCACTCGGTGAAGATCTCCTGCATCTGCTCGAGTGCCACCAATGCCTCGGGGCTGTCGAGTGTCACGCGGCCGTCCTCGACGATGGCCTTGTCCTGGCTCCACATCAGCGCCTGCACGAACCAGTTTCCGGTGATGTTCCACCCCCAGAAGATCGGGTTGTCGATGCCGTTGGCTTTCATGGTCTTGCAGGCCGCGATAACCTCGTCCCAGGTCGTCGGCAGCTCGTTGATGCCGCCTTCGCGCAGGATGTCCATGTTGTAGTAGCCGACGGGCAGCGAGATCGAAAACGGCAGGCCGTGAACCTCTCCGTCGAAGGTCGACAGCGACAGCATCGCCTGGTGGTAGCCGTCTTTCTCGAAATCGGCTTCGGCGGCGATGAAGGGCTCCAGCGACTGGGCGATGCCCTTTTCCACCAGCGGCTGCTGACGGTTCAGGCCCTGCATGGTGACATCCGGCAGGTTGCCGGCAACGGCCTCGCGCAGGACGGTATTGGTGGCGTCCTCGTAGGATTCGTAGGTGGCGCGGAACTTCACCTCGATATTCGGGTGCGCCTCCTTGAAGGCGGGCATCATCGCCTCATAGGTCACGTCGAAGAGGTGGCTGTAGGGATAGGCGAACTCGATCGTGACGGTCTCTTCGGCAAAAGACGCGGTGGCGGACAGCGCCACGGCCATTGCAGTTACTGCATATTTCATTACATCTACTCCAGTTGTTGGGGCTGACGGTTTGGCGATTGGCAGACCCCGGTGATGGTCCCCTTGCGGGGCTTGTGAGTAGGGCGGGCTACGTGCTCGTCCTACTTCATTCCAGACAGTGTGATCCCTTCGATAAAGCGGCGTTGCGCGATAAGAAACGCGACGATCAGCGGCGTGACGATCACGGTGGCGGTGGCCATCATCGGACCAAAGAAAGACCCGTCGCCATCGCCCTTGAACTCGCGCAGGCCAAGGGGCGGCGTGAACAGATCCCGGTTTCCGGTCACCACGATGCGCGGCCAGAAATAGTCGTTCCAATGAGCGACGATGCTGAAGATCGCAAAGGCCAGAAGCGCGGGGATTGCGGTGGGCAGCATGACGCGCCACACAATGGCGAACTCACTCATCCCGTCCATACGGGCCGCGTCGATCAGGTCATCTGGCACGGTCATGAAGAATTGCCGCATCAGGAAGATGCCGAAGACAGAGATGGTCCAGGGCACGACAAGAGCCGCATAAGTGTTCGTCAGCCCCATCTTGGCCAGTACGATGTAAAGCGGCAGCGCTATGGCATGGACCGGGATCAGCAGACAGAACAGGACCAGGCCGAACACCGCCTCGCGCCCCCAGAACCTGAGCTTGGCCAGCGCGTAGGCCGCCGGCAAGGCCACAACGATCTGGATCAGGAAAATTGATACCGTGACGATCACGCCGTTCAGGAGATACCGCAGCAAGGGCGCTTCGGTGAAGGCCTTTGTGTAATTGAAGACCACCGGCCGCATGGAACACTCGGCCTCCGTCTCGTCCAGCAGCGCGGCCTGAACCCCGGCATCATCCTGTCCGGGAAAGCGCGACCGTGCGTCCTGGATATCCGCACGGTCCGGCTGGCGCAGGGCGACACAGCGCGGGTCGATCATCATTTCCTGACGGCCAAAGAACCCGCCTTCGCCCCGGTCGATCTCTCCGGGGCTTTTGAATGAATAGCTGACCATCATGTAGAAGGGTGCCAGAACCACGATCGCCCCGAGGATCAGTACCAGATGTTTCCACCAGTCCCGCGTCATCCGTAGTGCACCTTGCGTTCCACCAGCCATCGCTGGATCAGTGTCAGGAACATCACGAAGACCAGAAAGAGTATTGTGATCGCCGAGCCGATCCCGATCAGGTTCTGTTGAACGCCCTTCTCGAAGATCGCAAACATCATCACGTAGGCGGATTTGTTCGGGCCGCCGCCTTGCGGCCAGAACGCCTCGACCGTGTCGAAAACCTGAAACGCGCGTATGCAGGAGATTGTGACGACGAAAACCGTCGTGGGGCCCAGCGCGGGCCAGGTGACCAGCCTGAATCTCTCCCACGCCGACTTGGCCCCGTCCATTTCGGCGGCATGGTACAATTCGCGGTGCACACCTGTCAGGCCGGCGAG
>JANSYB010000068.1 GCA_024742655.1 Paracoccaceae bacterium
TATCACGTCCTGGGCATGCCGCAGGCCGAGAACCTGTAGCGCCGGCGCGACAGCTCTGCGGTTTCACCGCTGTGAACACTCTGTTTCCAGGTCGGTCCTGAATAGCGGGTTTTGGTCCGTCTTGTGCCCCAATCCTGCCATATCCCGGGGCGACCCTTTGGGGTATGGACTTCGCACGCATGACACAAGATACGCGGCAGGATCGCGTTCTGGCCAGGGCCAAGGCAGCCCGCAAATGGGCCCGCCTCGTTCAGGTCTGCCTGCTGGGCACCTGCGTGACGGCGATCTGGCAGGATCGTGCGCTGGCCCCCCCGGTGCATGACCAGCTGAAGTTTTCGGCCGCATGGGCGGGCGACATGCTGGAAAGCACGCAGGGGGCAAAATCCTACCTGACCGCGATGTCCGGCTTTTCGGGCAATGGCAATCAAAGCGAGTTCGATCCGATCACAGAGGCGCTCCTGAAGATGCGCAACTGAGGCGGTCCGCCAGCGATAGCGGACCCCATGTCAGAACCACTGCCCGGGTTCCATCAACCCCAGATCCAGCAATTGGCGTGAATGCCACTCGAACGGGGTGGAGTTGTGCCATTTGAAGGTGTGAATGTCGAAGGTCGAGCCGGGGTTGCGTTTCAGCGCCTTGGCGGTCCGGAACGACACGATCGAGGCGGTCAGGTTGTGATGCCACGGGCAGGCATATGTATTGTACTCTTCATCATTGAAGGTGTGATCGTCCCGCAATTCCAGTCCGGCACGGGATTTGAACAAGGCGATGCGGTCGATCTTGCGGCGGGCGGCGGGAATATGTTCCTCGTACCGCCAGCGCAGCCCGCCGAAAAAGTCCAGTTGCCGTTCCTTGGGATGGTTGTGATTGGCGGGATCGTTTCGCGCCAGCGCATAATACCCCGACTTGTCCATATGGGCATCCTCGAGAGAGACCGCATCGGGGTATTGCCACAGATCGCCGGCATAGAGATCGACGACGTAGGACAGCATCGCGTCGCGCCGCTCCTCGGTGTGAAACGCCAGCATTTCACCGATCGTTCGGGTCTCGCAGAACGGGTAGAACAGGTATTCGGCATTATAGCAGTAATACATCCAGATACCCGGTGCGGCCGCGATCATCTTGTTGATCGTGGACTGCAACGTGTCGCCCTGGGCCAGATCGTGATCGATGCGGTGAACAGTCGGCGCGACATCCTCGGCCAGCGCGAACGCCTTTGGCATGAAGACCAGGATTTCGGGAAACCCGGTGTCGGCATGGTGGCGGATCGTGCTGTCTATCTCGGCCTGGTCCTCGGCAAAAATCAGGGCCACCGGGCCCTTGGACAGACTGCCCCCCGCTTGCTTGAGAAACTGATCGAGGCTGGAATACTGCATCGGTGCCCTCGTTGTTTTGTCCAAAGTCCGACAAATCGGAACGCATTGCAAGACAGGCGCGACCTGATGTAGTCAGGCGACCTGTAACCGTCGAACCAGGGAACCTCCTCATGTCCGGGCCAAAGAAGCTCTACATAAAGACCTATGGCTGCCAGATGAATGTCTATGACAGCGAACGCATGGCCGAGGCCATGGGTGGCGCGGGCTATGTCGAGACGGATACACCTGATGACGCCGATATGATTCTGCTCAACACCTGTCACATACGCGAAAAGGCTGCGGAAAAGGTTTATTCCGAACTTGGCCGGTTTCGCAGCCTCAAGGACGAAAAGCCCGACCTGAAGATTGGCGTGGCCGGCTGCGTGGCGCAGGCCGAGGGGGCCGAGATCATGCGCCGTCAGCCGATGGTCGATCTGGTCGTCGGCCCGCAAAGCTATCACCGCCTGCCGGAGCTGGAGGCCAAGGCGCGTGACGGGGCCAAGGCGCTGGACACCGATTTCCCTGTCGAGGACAAGTTCGACACGCTGCGCCATCGCCCCAGGGCCAGGCGTGGCCCGACCGCCTTTCTGACGGTGCAGGAAGGCTGCGACAAGTTCTGCGCCTTTTGCGTGGTCCCCTATACGCGCGGGGCAGAGGTCAGCCGCCCGGCCGACCGCGTTCTGGAAGAGGCGCGCGACCTCGTCGAACGCGGCGTGCGCGAGATCACCCTGCTGGGTCAGAACGTCAACGCCTATCACGGGGCCGGGACCGATGGTGGCGAATGGTCACTGGCGCGTCTGATCTGGGCGCTCAACGAGATCGACGGGCTGGAGCGTATCCGTTTTACCACCTCGCACCCCAACGATATGACCGATGACCTGATCGCGGCGCACGGGGAATGCGACAAGCTGATGCCCTACCTGCATCTGCCGGTCCAATCGGGCAGTGACCGCATCCTCAAGCGGATGAACCGGGCACATACCGCAGAAAGCTATCTGCGTCTGATCGAACGTATCCGCGCGGCCCGCCCCGATATCCTGATGTCGGGGGATTTCATCGTCGGGTTTCCAGAGGAAACCGAGGCGGATTTCCAGGCCACGCTCGACCTGATCGAGGCGGTCAATTACGGCTACGCCTTTTCGTTCAAGTATTCCACGCGTCCGGGCACGCCGGCCGCCGAACGCGATCAACTGCCCGAGGAGGTGAAATCCGAACGCCTACAACGGCTGCAGGCGCTGATCACCCGTCAGCAGCGCGCGGCACAGGACGCGATGGTCGGCCGCGAGGTCGGCGTTCTCTTCGAGAAGCCGGGCCGCTTTGCCGGGCAGATGGTCGGCAAGTCGGATTACCTGCACGCCGTGCACGTCTCTGATGCCAATCTGAGCATCGGGGAAATGGCACGGGTCGAAATAGTGGAAAGCGGTGCAAACTCCCTCGCCGGGCGAATCAAGGCGGCCTGACAAGGCGGTCTGCATAACCACGATCACGAATCCACGCGGCTTTTCCGTGGATTGGGCCTGCTGTGATCGTTCGGTTCGATTGTTTCGCGGATTACTACAATATCTGGTTATTTATGCTTCACATCGCACCTAAACTTGCTAAACTTTGTTAATAGTTTGTTTTTGTCCGCGATTGGTAAACCGGGGCGGGCAAAGTGGGGGAAATTGTAAAAAGGACACCGGCTGTGACCGAACCTCTTTCGAAAACAGTTCGCAGCGTTCTGAGCGGCCTTGCTGCCGTCGCTCTGGGGGTTGCATTGTCGGCAGATGCGGGGCTTGCGCAAAGCGGCCAGCGCACCGTTGTCGGCGAGCGCTACGTGCCGACCATCTGGGTGGACCCGGACGGGTGTGAGCATTGGGTGATGGATGACGGATGGGAAGGGTACATGACCCCTCATGTCACCCGTCAGGGTATTCCGGTCTGCCGCCGGGGCAACCTGTGTGGCGTAGTCAATACCGATCAGCTCTTCGCGACCGACAGCGCGCGCATCAGCCAGGCCGGCAAACAGCGGCTGTCGGAATTCTTCCAATCCGCGGGTGCCACATCCTACATCATCACCGGCCACACCGACAGCCGGGCGTCGGATGAATACAACATGGGACTGTCGTTGCGCCGCGCGAACGCGGTGGCCAGTGTTGCCGCGCGGATGGGCGCACGGATCGCCGATGTGCGTGGCTACGGCGAGCGTTTGCCCAAGGCACCCAACAACTCGGCGGCCGGCATGGCGCAGAACCGTCGCGTCGAAATCATCTGTATCCGCTGAGGGGTTTATCATGAATGTTATCAAACTGGTTGCGATGGTCCCCCTTGTCGGTCTTCTGGGCGCCTGTGGCGAATTGCAGGACAAGTCCGATAAAACCGTGGACCGTGGTTTCGACTCCAAGCATCTGAGCACCCTTCAGGCCGGTGTCTGGATCGATCCGAATGGCTGTGATCACTGGATCATCGACGACGGGATCGAGGGCTACCTGTCCCAACGTCTGGACAAATACGGCAAGCCGGTCTGTTCCGGCACCGCACCACCCACCGTGGCAACAGGGCCGTTCAAGTCCGGTTCGGTCGTGGTCGACCCGATCTGATTGACGGGTCATTGTGCATATCTGCGCCGCGGGTCATCGGCCCGCGGCGTTTTTCGTCTCAGTTCCGTGACAATTTGCGGCTGCCCCTTGCGCCGGTCTGCACAACTTGGCACGCTGAACACGAACCATCCGGTCAGGGAGAGTTGATTGGTCACCACCGTGCTGCCGCCGCAAGATGACCCGCAGGCCATTCAAGAAACGGTCGTCGAGTTTCCCGACAACTTTCTGCTGATCGATCTTTGCGGTGAATATGACCGCAACCTGGCGGAAATCGAAAAATCTCTTGGTGTGCAGATCCTGCGCCGCGGTAACCAGCTTGCCGTGATCGGCGAATCGGGTGCGGCCCAGGCCGCACTCGAGGTTCTGTCCGCGCTCTATCAGCGCCTGGAGGAAGGCAAGACGGTGGAGCACGGCGACGTGGACCGCGAACTGCGCATGGGCAGCGATGACGGGGCAGGCGATACCGGCGATCAGCTGGAGATGTTCAGGGGCGGCCGGGTCGAGATCAAGACCCGCAAGAAGCCCGTGGAGCCCCGGACCGACGCGCAGAAGGCCTATGTCACCTCGCTGTTTTCGAATGAACTGGCCTTCGGGATCGGTCCGGCGGGAACCGGCAAGACCTACCTCGCCGTGGCCGTGGGCGTCAGCATGTTCATCGAGGGGCATGTCGACCGCATCATCCTGTCACGCCCGGCCGTTGAGGCCGGTGAGAAACTGGGCTACCTGCCGGGCGACATGAAAGACAAGGTCGATCCCTACATGCAGCCGCTTTACGATGCGCTGAACGATTTCCTGCCCGGCAAGCAGGTGGCCAAGCTGATCGAGGAAAAGCGCATCGAGATCGCGCCGCTGGCCTTCATGCGCGGGCGCACGCTGGCCAATGCTTTCGTGGTGCTGGACGAGGCGCAGAATGCCACGTCGATGCAGATGAAGATGTTCCTGACCCGCCTGGGCGAGGGCAGCCGCATGGTGATCACCGGCGACCGCAGCCAGGTGGACCTGCCGCGTGGCGTCACCAGTGGTTTGCATGACGCCGAACGGCTGTTGAAGGACATCCCGAATATCGCCTTCAACTATTTCACCGCCAAGGACGTGGTACGCCACCCGCTGGTCGCCAAGATCATCGAGGCCTATGACGCGGACGTTTGACGCCGGGCGGACATTTTCTGCGCAGAAAATGTGTCGGAAAATGTGCATTTCCCGGTGCGGAATTTTTGAAAATTCCGCCTTGCGGGCCCCGGCGGCATCATGTTGACCGAAACGATCATCGAAGACACCCGCTGGTCCGGGCTGGACCTCGCGGGGTTGGCCGAACGGGCGGCGTGCGCCACGTTGGCGCATCTGGGGCATGATCCCGGGGCGTTCGAGATTTCCGTCCTGGCCTGTGACGATGCGCGCATTGCCGCGCTCAATGCCGATTTCCGCGACAAACCGCAGCCCACGAACGTCCTGAGTTGGCCCGCCGAGGAACGTGGCGCCGAAAATGAGGGCGGTCTGCCCGACCCGCCCGTGTCCGGTGCCGATCCTGAGCTCGGGGATATCGCCATCGCCTTTGAAACCTGCCGGCGTGAGGCCGAGGCGGCCGAAAAACCCTTGCAGGACCACGTGACGCATCTGATCGTACATGCGGTGTTACATTTGTTGGGCTATGATCACATGCGTGACAAGGATGCCACTTTGATGGAACGAACCGAGGTGGAGATACTTGGCAAACTGGGCCTTGATGACCCATATTGAGGCATCCTGCAGGGGCCATCCCGTCTGACCGGAAAGTGACAATGGGCGACAGTAACGAAGACTCTTCTAACGCAGCGCAGCGCGCGCAGGTCGATGATCAGGACAATGACGCCGAGCAGGGCGGGTTTTTCCGCCGCCTCTTTGGCATGGGGTCGGGCGAGGACACGCCCGAGACCGAGACGGGCAGGCACGACGCATCAAGTGATTTCGTGCCCGGACTGGGCAATCTGCGCCGTCTGACGGTCGAGGATGTCGCGATCCCCAAGGCCGACATTGTTTCTGTTCCCGCAACAATCACCAAGGATGAGCTGGTCCAGACCTTCCGCGACAGCGGGCTGACCCGCCTGCCGGTCTACGAGGGCACGCTGGACACGCCCATCGGTTTCGCGCATCTCAAGGATTTCGCGCTTCGCCATGGCTTCAACGGGGCCGGGCGGTTTTCCCTCAAAAAGATGCTGCGCCCGCTCTTGTTCGTCCCGCCCTCCATGTCGATCGGCGTGCTCTTGCAGAAGATGCAGGCCGAACGTCGCCACATGGCGCTGGTGATCGATGAATATGGCGGTGTCGACGGGCTGGTGACCATCGAGGACCTGATCGAACAGGTCGTGGGCGAGATTGCCGACGAGCATGATATAGACGAGGGCCATTTCTGGACCCAGGAGAAGCCGGGGTGCTATCTGGCCAAGGCCAAGACCCCGCTGGAAGAATTCGAGGCCGAGATCGGCCTGTCCCTGACCGAGACCGAAGAGGTCGACGAGGAAGAGATCGACACGCTTGGCGGGCTGGTGTTCATGCTTCTGGGCCGGGTCCCGGTACGGGGCGAACTGGTCGAGCACCCAAGCGGCGTCGAAATCCAGGTTCTGGACGCGGACCCGCGTCGGATCAAGCGGCTGCGCGTGCGTCTGCCCGACCATCAGGCCGAAGGCTGAGCCGCGTGCGCGCACCGGGCGATGTGGCGCGGTGGGCGGTTGGAATGCCCCGGCTGCGCCGGGCCGGGCTGGCCGTTGCCTTGGGCGCGCTGGCGGCCTTGGGGCAGGCGCCTTTGTCGCTGTGGCCCTTGACCGTTCTCGGCCTTGCCCTGCTTTACGCGATGCTGCGCGAAACGGTGGGCTGGCGTCGGGCCGCGTGGCTTGGGGGCGCGGCGGGCTCGGGGTACTTCGCGGTGGCGCTCAGCTGGATCGTGGAGCCGTTTCTGGTCGACATTGCGCGGCATGGCTGGATGGCGCCCTTTGCGCTTTTGTTCCTGAGTGCCGGAATGGGGCTGTTCTGGGCCGGGGCCTTTGCGGGCGCGCGCGCGCTTGGCGGCGGGGCTGCGGCATGGATGGCCGCGGGCGGCGTGGCCGAGGCGATCCGGGGCCGGCTTTTCACCGGCTTTCCCTGGGCGCAGACGGGCCATGCCTGGATCGAAACGCCCATGCTGCACTGGTCCAGCCTGGGCGGCGCATTGGGTCTGAGCCTGCTGATGCTGGGTGCTGCGGCGGCCTTGTGGCATCTGGTGGCAGGGCCGTCCCGTGGCTGGGCCGGCATGGCCCTGGCTGCAGTGCTGGGCCTGTTGGTTGGGGGCGCGGCGTTGCGTCCGGCGGTGCAGGCGGATGACACGGCCCCGGTCGTGCGCCTCGTGCAACCCAATGCCGCCCAGCATGAAAAATGGGATCCCGACAAGGTTCAGATCTTCTTTGACCGCCAGGTGGCCTATTCCAACGCGACGGGAGACATGGGTCTGCCGGACCTGATCGTCTGGCCCGAGACCGCGATCCCGGTGCTGTTGAACAACGCCGAGCCGACCTTGCGCGCAATCGCAAAGGCCGCACGGGAGGTGCCCGTCGTGCTGGGCCTGCGGCGATATGATGGCGCGCGTATCTTCAACTCTCTCGTGCTGCTGGACGAGGCGGGCGGCGTGGCCTCGCTCTATGACAAGCACCACCTTGTGCCATTCGGTGAATTTATCCCGTTCGGGCATGTTCTGGGCCGGCTGGGCATCCGGGGGCTTGCCGCGGAAACCGGCGACGGGTTTTCGGCCGGGCCGGGCGCGCAGGTGATCGGGCTGGGTGATCTGGGACGCGCCATCCCGCTGATCTGCTACGAAGGGGTTTTCGCGCGCAATATCACGCGCGCACCGGCCCGGCCGGACGTGTTGCTTCTGATTACGAATGACGCGTGGTTCGGCAAGGTGTCGGGCCCGTATCAACACCTCGCGCAGGCCCGTCTGCGCAGCGCCGAACAGGGCCTGCCGATGATCCGCGTGGCCAATACCGGTGTTTCGGCGATGATCGACGCAACCGGCCGGATCACCAGGCAGATCCCGCTGGGCGAGGCCGGATGGATCGATGCGCGCCTGCCCGCGGCCTTGCCGCCAACCCCGTATGCCCGCACCGGGGATGCGCCGGCGCTGCTTTTGATGGCCCTGCTGGCCGCGTTGTCGATGTGGCACAACGCCCGCGGGCGACCGGGCGTTTAGTGATTGACCTCGCCCGTTTGCCTGCCTATTCAAGCTGAAATCCGTCACAACGGCTTCCTGGCGTGGCGGTTTAACCCTAATGGAGCACTTTCATGTCCCGAAATAA
>JANSYB010000583.1 GCA_024742655.1 Paracoccaceae bacterium
ATGGATCAGGGCTTTGGCCTTGAGAATGCGCTGTGGTTTGCCGACGGCCCCGAGGACGCCCATGAAGAACCGACATTCGAGCGCAATCGCAGCTTCGATTACGTTGCGCGCGAGGTGCAGGCGGTGCAGGAGGACGTGGGTGGCATCGAGATCGCGAATTTCGCAAAGCACGCGTTCAAGGGTGTGGGCGCACGCGCGTATTTAGACACTATCCTTGCCGGATACGTGCCTAAACCCGGCCGGTTGACCCTGACACCGATGTTGACGCCCAAGGGGCGGTTATACGGGGATCTGACTGTTGCCTGTCTGTCTGAAGATCATTTCATGCTGTTCGGTTCGGGCGCCATGCAAGAGGCGCACCGCCGTTGGTTCGAAAAGGATCTGCCCGCCGATGTAGGTTATGCCAACGTCAGTGACGACTGGCACGGCATCGCCCTTTCGGGGCCGAAGTCGCGCGAGCTGTTACAACGCATCACCCGTGACGATGTCAGTGCCGAGGCGTTCCGGTTCCGCGATCTGCGCCAGACCTTTGTCGGTGGGGTGCCGGTGATCTGTAACCGTATCTCGTTCTCGGGCGAGCTGGGCTATGAAATCTATTGCCGCCCGCAATACCTG
This sequence comes from Paracoccaceae bacterium, assembly GCA_024742655.1. Classification (GTDB taxonomy): domain Bacteria; phylum Pseudomonadota; class Alphaproteobacteria; order Rhodobacterales; family Rhodobacteraceae; genus Roseovarius. The sequence goes on from JANSYB010000583.1 coordinate 616, forward strand.
CTGCGGCTGGCACAGGCGATCGAGGAGGCCGGCGCCGACATTGGCTATCGCTGGTACGGTGCACGCGCGCTTATGAGCATGCGGTTGGAAAAGGGGTGGGGTGCCTGGACGCTGGAGTTCCGGCCCGACTTCAACGCGGTGGAATCCGGCATGGATGCCTTCATCAACTGGAAGAAGGATTTTGTCGGCAAGGCGGCCACGGAGGCATTCCGCAACGAGGGGGTGGCGCGCAAGCTGGTGACCATGACGATTGACGTGGATGGCATTGATGTGACCGGCGACGAGGCTATCCTGAACGACGGCGAAGCGGTCGGTTATGTCAGTTCCGGCGGCTATGCGCACCGCGTCGGGAGGTCGATGGCGATGGGCTATGTCGCCGCAGAGCATGCCAATGCCGGTAATACGCTCGACGTGGAAATCCTTGGTGAGATGTACAAGGCGCATGTTCAGGGTGCGCCGGTCTACGACGCGAATGGTGCCAATATGCGCAGCTAAGGGATGGGCCCCAATGTGAGTGAAAGCGATCAGAAGCCGAAGCACTATGTCTTCCTGCTTATCCCGGGCTTTTCCATGCTGGGCTTTACCTGCGCCCTTGAGGCGCTGACACTGGCAAACCGGCACAAAAGCCGGCGCGAATACTATACCTGGCACTTGCTGAGCGCGGACGGACAGCCCGCCCGCGCCTGGAACGGGGTCACGGTCGAGGTCGATAGCGGGCTGATCGATCTGCGCCGCGACGACACCTTGGTGGTTTGCGCAGGTGTCGATGTCTCGACGGGCAGTACGCGGGCCGTTTTGAACTGGTTGCGGCGCGAAACCCGCAAGGGCCTCAGTTTCGGCGCGCTGTCCAGCGGCACCTATACACTGGCCCTTGCGGGTTTGATCGGTGGGAAACGTGTGACGACACATTGGGAATATGTCGATGCCCTCACCGAAGCGGCCCCGCATGTGACGGTGCAGGAGTCGATCTATTCTGTAGATGGGCGGGTCTTTACCTGCGCTGGCGGCGCGTCCTCGATGGACCTGATGCTGCATCTGATCGAGGAAGATTACGGGCGCGACCTTGTCGACTGGGTGGCGGAGCAGATGGTCTACACCGCGCCGCGCGACCATAGCCAATCTCAGCGCTTGTCCATTCAGGGCCGTCTGGGATTGCGCAACCGGAAGCTGGCCCTCGCGATCGAGATCATGCGGAACAATATCGAGGAACCTTTGAAACTGACGGATGTGGCGACGGCGGTCGGTGTCTCCACCCGACAGCTTGAAAGGCTGTTTTCAAACGTGCTGAACACGGCGCCTAGCCGCTATTACCTCGAAATTCGGCTGGAAAAGGCTCGAAATCTGTTACGGCAAACGGATCTTAGCGTGACGGAAATCAGCGTACTATGCGGGTTTTCCAGCCCGACACATTTTTCGCGAACTTATCGAAAGCTCTACAATGTCGTTCCCAGCCAGGAAGCAGGCGCGCCCTGATGTCTATTGCAGCAGCGCTTCGATCCGGCTGGTGATTTTCGGGGACATTGGCCGAACCGGCGACCCATAGGTGGCTACAACCTCGCCATTCGGGCCGATGAGCACCTTGTTGAAGTTCCAGGAGGGCGAAAACTTCTCTTCTTTCGCCAGAGACCTGAAGAACGGATGCGC
>JANSYB010000305.1 GCA_024742655.1 Paracoccaceae bacterium
CTGGAGGTGCGCGAAACCAAGCATCTCTACCTGCGCCAATCGCTGATGCGCGACAGGCTGAACGCCTGGATCGACTCCAAGACCGACTGGCCGATCCTGACCACCTCCATCGCCCGCAAATGGCTCAATGACGGGGACGGGTTGCAGGATCGCGGCATCACGCGCGACCTCGACTGGGGCATTCCGGTCAAGCGCGGCGACCAGGACTGGCCGGGCATGGAAGGCAAGGTTTTCTACGTGTGGTTCGACGCGCCGATCGAATACATCGCCTGTGCGGGCGAATGGGTCGAGGCCGGCAAAGGGGGCAACTGGGAACGCTGGTGGCGCACCGACAAGGGCGCCGATGACGTGCGCTACACGCAGTTCATGGGCAAGGACAACGTGCCCTTTCACACGCTCAGCTTCCCGGCCACGATCCTGGGCTCGGGCGAGCCGTGGAAGCTGGTGGATTACATCAAGTCCTTCAACTACCTCAACTATGACGGCGGGCAGTTCTCGACCTCTCAGGGCCGCGGCGTGTTCATGGACCAGGCGCTGGAGATCCTGCCGGCCGATTACTGGCGCTGGTGGCTTTTGTCCCACGCGCCCGAAAGCTCGGACAGCGAATTCACCTGGGACAATTTCCAGGTTTCCGTGAACAAGGACCTTGCGGACGTTCTGGGAAATTTCGTCTCCCGCGTGACCAAGTTCTGTCGCTCGAAATTCGGGGAAGAAGTGCCCGCGGGTGGCGAGATGGGGCCACAGGAGACAGCGCTCATCGAAGAGCTGACCACCCGCATCCGCGCCTATGAGGGCCACATGGAGGCGATCGAGGTGCGCAAGTCGGCCACCGAGCTGCGCGCGATCTGGGTGGCGGGCAACGAATACCTGCAATCCGCCGCACCCTGGGCCACCTTCAAGGAGGACCCGGAGCGCGCGGCCATGCAGATCCGCCTCGCGCTCAACCTGATCCGGCTTTACGCCGTTCTCTGCGCGCCCTTTATTCCCGACGCCGGCACGGCGATGCTGGCAGCGATGCAAACGAGCGATGACAGTTGGCCCGACGACGTGGCCGGGGCACTCGAAACGCTGACCGCCGGGCACGCTTTCACGGTGCCGGATGTGCTGTTTGCCAAGATCACGGACGAGCAGCGCGAGGCATGGGCGGAGACGTTCTCCGGCACCCGCACCTGACACGGCCGGACAAATCTTTTCTGAAAAGATTTGTCAAAAGCTTTTTCAAAGCTTTTGACAGCGTCCCGCGCGCACCGGAAGAATGAATGACCGACCACGCCTGGATGCAAAGGGGGGCGGCGCTTTCCTCCGGGTCCCGAATCCGTTGCCGATGATTCCAGGACATACCTGAACACTTGCCTATCTGAATTTCAAACATAATAACTTTCGACACATACAATCGAAACTTACGTAGTTTTCATATACTTATTATATAAATTGAGTGATATTTATATTTCAATAACTATCAAATCAATAAATTTACAATGATAGATTTAAATAGTTGATAATTTTTCAATTAATTAATTATTTTCTCACAAAAAATAACAATAATTAAAACAAAGTTTTGCCGGATTGGAGCGTCACAAATTACCCATACCGCAACGGGACGTACCGTGAAGACACGGAAATGGCAGGTTTCTGAGGCGGTTGTAAATGTAACATATCTACCCTCCAGGAGGATAAACATGATCAAGTTCATCACCAGGTTCTTCAACGAACAAGACGGCGCTGTCACGGTTGACTGGGTCGTTCTGACCGCGGCCGTCGTCGGGCTGAGCGTTGCCGCCGTGGCGACAGTCCAGGACGGCGTCGGCAACCTGGCCGGCGCGATCGACACCGGCGTCTCGAGCACGAGTGTGAACACCGGCGACTGATCGGGCTCCGATCCTCGCCTCTTCCAATGGCCGCAGATCTTCCGGGATTTGCGGCCATTGCGCTATTTGCACGGCCTCTCAACGTGTGTTGACCACGCACTCATGGAATTGCTATTGACCAACAGGTTTTTTTGCATTCGATAACTATCAAAGTCGATCATGTCCGAGCAAAACTCGAACAGCTTCAATGACTGCAATTTCTGGAGAGCCGACCTGCTGCTGTCCAAAAAGGGGCAGGCAGAACTTGGCCTTTTCCATCGAAGGCCTGAAACAAAGGGAATATTGCCGTGAGCATAGACGTCAAATCGCTATCACCGGATGAAAGACAGAAACTTATCGAAGAAATTCGACGGGCCGAAAAGGAAGAGAAAGAAGCCTACAAGCATGAGTTCGTGAAAGCCGTGGTTGAAACCGCCATCGAACGGGGCGTGAAGTGGAGCGAAGCGTTGGCCCTGCTCAAGGCCTACACACCGGACACCGACGCCACGGCGAAGAAGCTGGGTTACAGGTTCAAGGGCAAGGATGACCGCGGCAACACCGTCTATTACGTCAGAAAGATGAGCGGCACGAAGGCGCTGTGATTTCCGTCAACGCCCGCTCTCATTCGTGGGCGCGCCATCGCAAAACAACGACATGACGCTGCTGCTGGTACCCGCGGCCGGACTCGAACCGGCACGGCCTTTCGGCCTGGAGATTTTAAGTCTCCTGTGTCTACCATTCCACCACGCGGGCCCTGTCCCGTGGTAGCCCGTCAAATCGGCGATCACAACTCCTGTTCGGATGCCTCGAGCACCGGCAGCAGGTGCCGTTCGCCCAGCCAGGGGTTCATCTCCAGCGCCGCGCGCAGCGCCAGCGCGGCCTCGGCATTGCGCCCCAGCGCGTGCAATGTCAGCGCCTTGCCCGTCAGCGCCGCGACATGCCGCGGCGACAATTCCAGCGTACGCTCCAAGTCAGGCAGCGCCGCCTCGAACTCCTGCCGCAGGAAATGAATGAAGGCGCGCTGGTTGTATCCCTCGGCATAATCCGGACAGTAGGTGATCAACGCCTCGGCCGCCGTGATGGCCGCGTCATAGTCATAGGCCTCGCGCCGGGCCATGGCCGTATCCAGCAACTCCTGCGCGCGGGCATCGGGCGCATCCGCCCACAGCGCCCACATGTCGTTGGACAGCGTGCGGCCCAGCGTTTCATCCGGCGCCTCGCGTGCTGCGGTGATCAGGTCGGACAGCGCGGCGGCGTGATCCGGCGGTTCGGGGCAGGCCGTGGCAAAGGCGGGGCCCGCGGCCAGTGTTGCAATCAGGGCAAGTCTCATGATCAGCAAAGATGCACCGCCCGCGCGGAAAATCAAATCACATCCGACAACGCGCTTTCCTTGACCGCCTCCATCGCCACGTAGGTCGAGGTATTCGAGACATGCGGCAGGGTGGAAATCTGTTCGGCCAGAACCCGGCGATAGTCTTTCATGTCCTGCGTGCGGATCTTGAGAAGATAGTCGAAATTGCCGGCAATCAGATGCGCCTGCTCGATCTCGGGGATCTTGCGCACCGCGGCCTTGAATTCGGCCAGTGCCGCCTCGCGCGTTTCGTTCAGGCGCACCTCGACGAAACTGACGTGATCCAGCCCCAGCCGGATCGGATCGATCAGGGCGCGGTACCCGGTGATCACGCCTTCGCGCTCAAGCCGCCGCAGACGGGCCTGCGTGGGGGATTTCGACAATCCGATCCGCTTGGCAAGGTCGGTGATGGAAATGCGGCCATCCGCGGCGAGTTCACGCAGAATCGCCCGGTCGAAGCGATCCAGGTTGAAATGGTCATTTTGATTGTCTTCCGGCATTTTTCTGATCTTTCCGCCTGCAAATGAAACCCTTTCGGGAAATATACTAGGGTAATTGCTGATATGGTAGGTAAAATCACTGTTCTGCCGGAGTTGCCCCATGCCCTATGACAGCGACATGCGCCGCACCATCGATCTTGCAACCTATGCCGACGAGGCCGACACCCTCGCACGGTTGACGGCGCAGGCCGACCTGTCGCTGACGGATCGCGAACGCATCTGCGGGCGCGCCGCGGCACTGGTGCGCGACATCCGCGGCCGCTCCAACCCCGGCCTGATGGAGGTGTTCTTGGCCGAATACGGGCTGTCGACCGATGAGGGCATCGCGCTGATGTGCCTGGCCGAGGCGCTGTTGCGCGTGCCGGATGCCGACACGATCGACGCGCTGATCGAAGACAAGATCGCGCCCAGCGACTGGGGCCGGCACATGGGGCATTCCACATCGCCGCTGGTCAATGCCTCGACCTGGGCCCTGATGCTGACCGGCAAGGTGCTGAAGGACGAAGAGCCCGGCCCCGTCGGCCATCTGCGCGGAGCGATACGCCGGCTGGGGGAGCCGGTCATCCGCACCGCCGTGGGTCGCGCGATGAAGGAAATGGGCCGGCAATTCGTGCTGGGAGAAACCATCAAGTCAGCCATGGACCGCGCGGCGGGTATGGAGAAAAAGGGCTATACCTATTCCTATGACATGCTGGGCGAGGCCGCGCGCACCGA
>JANSYB010000214.1 GCA_024742655.1 Paracoccaceae bacterium
AAAAGATGTTTCCCTGCTCATCCTCGCCCACCTTCACGCCCTTGCGCGACGTGTAGATCATGGTGTTGAGCGTCGCCCCGTTCCACCAGGTGACGGCGCGCAGCAGCGTGGTGAGAATGCCCATGGATGCCTCCGGCTTTTGCTCTTTACGATATGGCGCAATTGCGCGCGAAGGTCCAGTACCCGCATGGCCAAGAGCGGGAATTACACCGACGCCTTTCTGGCCGGAGCGTTCGATCTGGCTGCATTTTCTGCGCAGAAAATGCAGCGGTTTTTTGGTAAAATTCCGGTCCCGGGACGGATGTTCAGGTGACCCTATCAGCCGCAGCGCAGGATCACCCGGCGCTGGTGCCCTCTTTCTTGGCGTCGGCATGCACCATCAGCGGGGCCGCCTCGGAGGTCACGGCCTCCTCGTTGACGACCACTTCCTCGACATTCTCCATGCCCGGCAGGTCGAACATCGTGTCCAGCAGGATATCCTCGAGAATGGAGCGCAGGCCCCGCGCACCGGTCTTGCGCTCGATCGCGCGCTTGGAAATCGCGCTCAGGGCATCTTCGGTAAAGGTCAGCTGCACATCTTCCAGCTCGAACAGGCGCTGGTACTGTTTGACCAGCGCGTTCTTGGGCTGCGTCAGGATCGTCACCAACGCGTCCTCGTCGAGATCCTCCAGTGTCGCGATCACCGGCAGACGACCGACGAATTCCGGGATCAGCCCGAATTTCAGAAGATCCTCCGGTTCGAGATCCTTGAACACCTCGCCCACGTTCCGGTCGTCCACGTCGCGCACATCCGCGCCAAAGCCCATCGCGCTGCCCTTGCCGCGCTGGCTGATGATCTTGTCGAGCCCCGCGAAGGCGCCACCGCAGATGAACAGGATATTCGTGGTGTCGACCTGCAGGAATTCCTGCTGCGGATGCTTGCGCCCGCCCTGCGGCGGCACGGCCGCGACCGTGCCTTCCATCAGTTTCAGCAGCGCCTGCTGCACGCCCTCGCCCGACACGTCGCGGGTGATCGAGGGATTCTCGGATTTGCGCGTGATCTTGTCGACCTCGTCGATATAGACGATGCCGCGCTGCGCGCGTTCGACGTTGTATTCACTGGACTGCAGCAGTTTGAGGATGATGTTCTCGACATCCTCGCCCACGTAGCCGGCCTCGGTCAGGGTGGTGGCATCGGCCATGGTGAACGGCACATCGAGGATCCGCGCCAGGGTCTGGGCCAGCAATGTCTTGCCACAGCCGGTGGGCCCGATCAGCAGGATGTTGGATTTCTGCAGTTCGATGTCGTTCTTGCCGGAATGGTTGAGGCGCTTGTAGTGATTGTGCACCGCCACCGACAGCACGCGTTTCGCGGTGAACTGGCCGATCACGTAATCGTCCAGCACGTCACAGATCTCGCGCGGGGTCGGCACGCCATCCGAGGACTTGAGACCGGCCGTCTTGGTCTCTTCGCGGATGATATCCATGCAAAGCTCTACGCACTCGTCACAAATGAACACTGTCGGCCCCGCGATCAGCTTTCGGACCTCGTGCTGGCTCTTGCCGCAGAAACTGCAGTAGAGGGTGTTCTTGCTGTCGCCGCTGGAATTGTTCGACATCTAAGTACCTTTCGGGCCCTGTGCCCTTTGCTTTGCGGCCCGCCCGGCCGATCGTTCCCGTTGTTTTCGCCTTAAGCTTAAGACAGCGGCGCGGGCACCTCAATCTCTAATTGCCGAGATCAGCTTTCGTCGTCGTCCCCCTTGGCACGGTTGGTCACGATCTCGTCAATCAGGCCCCAGTCCTTGGCATCTTCGGGCGACATGAAGTTGTCGCGCTCGAGCGCCTCCTCGACCTTCTTGAGCGTTTGTCCGGTATGTTTGACGTAGATTTCGTTAAGCCGCCGTTTCAGTTTCAGCGTCTCTTCGGCGTGGATCATGATATCCGTGGCCTGGCCCTGGTATCCGCCGGACGGCTGGTGGACCATGATTCGGCTATTGGGCAGCGAGAACCGCATCCCCGGCTCCCCGGCCGTCAGAAGAAGGCTGCCCATGCTGGCCGCCTGCCCCACGACAAGCGTGCTGACCTTGGGCCTGATGTACTGCATCGTGTCGTAGATCGACAGGCCCGAGGTCACAACGCCACCCGGGCTGTTGATATACATCGAGATCTCCTTGGACGGGTTTTCCGCCTCCAGATGCAGAAGCTGTGCCACGATCAGGCTTGACATGCCGTCATGGACCGGGCCGGACAGAAAGATGATCCGTTCCTTCAGAAGGCGCGAGAAGATATCATATGCGCGTTCGCCCCGGCTGGTCTGTTCGACCACCATGGGCACAAGGGTGTTCATGTATGTCTCGAATGGGTCTTTCATAATCCGCCTGCCTGCTGAGGGTGTTCCGACCGGTAACGACCAGATGCTAAGAGAGTCTTAGTTCTGGCCGTGGGGGGCTGCAAGGGCACAAGTCGAAAAACGCCGGTGACACCCGTCGCGCATGAAAACCTTGTCACCACACGCAGGATGGGTATGAGTCTGTCCAACGTGCTTTCCAATCACCAACCCATGAGGTGCACATGAAAACCCTGTTGACGACAACCGCCGCCCTGATCGCGCTGGCCGCCCCGGCGTTGGCCGGCGATGCCGAAAAAGGCGAGAATGAATTCAAGAAATGCAAGGCCTGCCACATGATCGCCTCCGACAGCGAGACGATCGTGAAGGGCGGCAAGACCGGGCCGAACCTTTACGGCGTGATCGGCCGTGTGGCCGGCTCTTATGACGGCTTCAGGTATGGCGCCGGGCTGGAAGAGGCGAATGCCGCAGGCTTTGAGTGGACGGAAGAGGCCGTGGCCGCCTATGTCGCCGATCCCAAGGCGTGGCTAGGCGAACAAGGCTTTGCCGAGAAATCCAAGATGACGTTCAAACTGCGCAAGGGCGGAGAGGACGTGGCCGCCTACCTCGCATCGCTGACCGCGGAGTGATGCAGGGCAATCCCCTGCAACCAAAAGGTTAAGATCTTGTCATCGGGCCGGTTTTCCGGCCCGATCGCATTTCCGGGGTGCGACAAATTTATTTGACTCAGGTCAATCTGGCGCATTGCCCCCGGGCATCTGACATTCTAAAAGTGGAATGAAACGGGAGGGCGACTCTGACAGTCGCCCAGATTTTTACCAGCAGGAGGCACTCGATGGCAGACGCAGCCATTCACGGCCACGGGCATGAAGACAATCGCGGGTTCTTCACCCGTTGGTTCATGTCCACGAACCACAAGGATATCGGTATCCTTTACCTGATCACCTCGGCGTTTGTCGGGCTGATCGCCGTCACTTTCACCGTCTACATGCGGATGGAGCTGATGGAACCGGGCGTGCAATACATGTGCCTCGAAGGCGCGCGGTTCACCGCGGCGGCCGCTGGTGAATGTACGCCGAACGGGCATCTTTGGAACGTTCTGATCACCTATCACGGCGTCCTGATGATGTTCTTCGTCGTCATTCCGGCTCTTTTCGGCGGCTTCGGCAACTATTTCATGCCGTTGCAGATCGGCGCGCCCGACATGGCGTTCCCGCGCATGAACAACCTCAGCTTCTGGCTCTACGTGGCCGGCACGTCGCTTGGCGTGGCGTCGATGCTGGCGCCGGGTGGCAACGGTCAGCTCGGGTCTGGCGTCGGCTGGGTGCTTTATCCGCCGCTGTCGACCACCGAAGCCGGCATGTCGATGGATCTTGCGATCTTTGCCGTGCACGTATCAGGCGCCAGCTCGATCCTCGGCGCGATCAACATGATCACGACGTTCCTGAACATGCGTGCCCCGGGCATGACCATGTTCAAGGTGCCGCTGTTTGCGTGGTCGATCTTCGTCACCGCATGGCTGATTCTGCTGGCCCTGCCGGTGCTTGCGGGCGCGATCACGATGCTGCTGACCGACCGGAATTTCGGCACGACCTTCTTTGATCCGGCCGGCGGCGGTGATCCGGTGCTTTACCAGCACATCCTGTGGTTCTTCGGCCACCCCGAGGTGTATATCATCATCCTGCCCGGCTTCGGCATCATCAGCCACGTGATCGCCACGTTCAGCCGCAAGCCCGTCTTCGGCTACCTGCCGATGGTCTGGGCGCTGATTGCGATCGGCTTCCTCGGCTTCGTCGTGTGGGCGCACCACATGTACACCGTGGGCATGTCGCTGACCCAGCAGTCCTACTTCATGCTGGCCACGATGGTCATCGCGGTGCCGACGGGTGTGAAGGTATTCAGCTGGATCGCCACGATGTGGGGCGGCTCGATCGAGTTCAAGACGCCGATGCTCTGGGCGTTCGGGTTCCTGTTCCTGTTCACCGTGGGCGGTGTGACCGGTATCGTGCTCAGCCAGGCGGGTGTCGACCGGGCCTATCACGACACCTACTACGTGGTGGCGCATTTCCATTACGTGATGAGCCTGGGTGCGGTGTTCGCGATCTTCGCGGGGATCTACTTCTACTTCCCCAAGATGACCGGCCGCATGTATCCCGAATGGGCCGGCAAGCTGCATTTCTGGACAATGTTCGTCGGGTCCAACCTGACGTTCTTCCCGCAGCACTTCCTGGGCCGTCAGGGCATGCCGCGCCGCTACATCGACTATCCCGAGGCGTTCGCGCTCTGGAATTACTGGTCGTCGATCGGTGCGTTCATTGCCTTCGCGTCCTTCGTGTTCTTCTTCGGCGTGATCCTCTACTCGCTGTTCCGCGGCGCCCGGGTGACCGAGGCGAACCCCTGGAACGAATATGCCGACACGCTGGAATGGACCCTGCCCAGCCCGCCGCCCGAACACACGTTCGAGCAGCTGCCCAAGCAGGAAGACTGGGACAAGCAGCCGGCACACTAAGCGCCGCGTGAGAAACTTTGAACGAAGGGCCCCGGAATTTCCGGGGCCCTTTCTTTTTGCATGGGCCGGATCGGGTCCACCAGGCGTTTGTTAGACCAACAGCGGCGCGACAACGTAGACGCCGCCGGCAATCAAAAACCAGCCTGCCCCTCGGGTCAGCCAGCGAGCATGGGTCAGTGTCTTTTCCGCCAGAACGTAAAGCGCCAACGCCACGATCCACCACAGGTTCATGATCCCGCCCACGAACAACAACGCCATCAGCGCCCAGCAACATCCAAGGCAGAAAAGCCCATGATGCGCGCCAAGTCGCACTGCGCCCAGCCCACCCGGCCGCCTGTGCTGCGCCAGAAACTGTGCCGGCGATCGGCAATGGGTCAGGCATGCCTCCTTGAAAGCGCTCAACTGATAAAGCCCCGCCAGGATCAGGATCGCCCCGGC
>JANSYB010000488.1 GCA_024742655.1 Paracoccaceae bacterium
CCGTTGATCCTGTTCAGCTATGGCGCGCGCCGGGCGGCGATGGCCTCGGTCGGGCTGATCTCCTATCTGAACCCGACGCTGCAGTTTCTCGTGGCGACGCTGATTTTCCACGAACCCTTCGGGCCCTGGCATGCGGTGTCTTTCGCACTGATCTGGACGGCATTGGCGATTTACACCACGTCCCGCTGGCGTCAGGACAGGGCCGCGGCGAGGCGATCGCCCAGGTCCTGAAGCGTGTCGGCGACATGGATGTAGTCGCGCAGGCTGGCATCGGCGAAACCCTCGTCTATCACATGCGTCACAAGTGACATGAGCGGGGACCAGTAACCACCTGTGTTCAGAAGGAAAATCGGCTTCTTGTGCAGGCCGATCTGGCGCCATGTCAGAACTTCGAAAAACTCGTCCAGCGATCCCGCGCCGCCGGGCAGGACGACGATCGCATCCGAGTTCATGAACATGACTTTCTTGCGCTCGTGCATGTTGCCGGTCACGACATAGCGTGTCAGGTCGGTCTTGCCGACCTCCCACCGCACAAGGTGCTCGGGGATCACACCGAACGTGTCGGCCCCGGCCTCTTGTGCGGCGCGCGCCACGGCCCCCATCAGACCGACATCCCCCGCCCCGTAAACCAGCCGCCATCCCCGCGCGGCAAGCAGCCGGCCGAAATCCATCGCGTCATCCTCGAAGGCGGGGTTGTTTCCCAAGCGTGAGCCGCAAAAGACACAGATCGAGGAGGCGGCCATGAAATCACCAGATGCTGATGCGTGTTGTTTTGACCGTTGTAGCGCGGGTTGATAAACTCCTGCAACCGTTTGGGGATGCGGACGATCAAGGGGAACAGATGAGCAAGCTGGCGGGACTGTCAGGAGGGGCGACCCTCGGGATCGCGGCGGTCGTGGTGGCGGCGGTCGTGGGCGGCGGCCTTTATTTCGCCGGTGTCTTCGAGGAGTCGCCGGCGGAGATTGTGGGGTCTGCCGTTCCGACCACACCCGAAGCGAGCGAACCTGACGCTCGGGCCGCACCCGAACCCGCCGAGCCGGGCACTCCCACCGCCGAGACCGCCACGCCGGAGCCGCAGGCCACCCCCGATGTGCCGGACTTGCCGCAGATCAGCACCTTTCGGCTTGAACCGGACGGGCAGATGATTGTCGCGGGCCGGTCCGAGCCGGGCTGGCAGACCGCGATCCGGCTCGACAAGGATGTTCTGAGCAGCTTTTTGCCCGAAGCCGGAGGCGAGTTCGTGGAATTCGTTCTGGTCGAGCCGAGCCAGGAAGCAAGGGTTCTGTCGCTGCGCATGCAATCGCCCGAAACCGGCGAGGCGATCGATTCCAAGGCGGAGATCATCATCGCCCCCCTGCGCGCAACCGCCCCCGAGCCCGCGCCCGCCGCGCAGCCTGACGCGACCGAAACCGAGGCGCAGCCAGAGCCGGCCGAGGAAACGACCACGCAGACCGACCCCGCGCCTGAGCCCGCAACACGATCCGCCCCGGCCGCGGCGGTTCTGTTGTCGGACGAAGAGGGGGTGCGCGTGATCCAGCCGGCGCCGTTGGACACCCAACCCGAGGTGATGTCGGTCGTGGCGCTCGATTCGATCTCCTATTCGCAGACCGGCGAGGTCCAGTTGTCCGGGCGCGCGCAGGGCGAGGGGTTCGTGCGGGTCTATCTGGACAACGCGCCCGTGACCACGTCTCGTATCGCCGCCGATGGCAGCTGGCGGTCTGACCTGCCGGAGGTCGACACCGGGGTCTATACCCTGCGAATCGACGAGGTTGATGCCGAGGGTAACGTGACCTCGCGGGTCGAGACGCCCTTCAAGCGCGAGGACGAAGAGGTTCTGGCCAGTGCCACCGACACCACCAAGCGCGTGCAGGCCGTCACCGTGCAGCCCGGCTATACGCTGTGGGGCATATCGCGGGACAATTTCGGGGACGGATTGCTTTATGTGCGCATCTTCGAGGCCAATCGCGACCGCATCCGCGATCCCGACCTGATCTATCCCGGGCAGGTCTTTACCATCCCCGAGTAAGACCGGGTCTGGCCATTGCCCGCGGCGCGTCCTATGTCAGGGCGAATTCGAAGGACGGGGCCCGATGCGGCGAGGCACGCTGACCACCACAGAGATGCCGGAAAACGGCTGGCGCACGATCCGCCGGGTCGCCCCCTACCTGTGGCCCGAGGGGCAGGGCTGGGTCAAACGGCGTGTGATCTTCGCGCTGATCGCGCTTTTCGTGGCCAAGGTGGTGGCCGTGGGCACGCCGTTTTTCTACAAGGCGGCGGTCGATGCGCTGGCCGGTGAGGCGGGCAGCGACGCGTGGATGCTGGCGTTTGGCGCGGTGGGCCTGACCGTGGCCTATGGAATGGCGCGGCTGATGAACGTGGGCTTTCAGCAATTGCGCGACGTGATTTTCGCCCGGGTGGGGCAGCGCGCGCTGCGCTCGCTCGCACTTGAGACGTTCCAGCATATTCACCAGATGTCGCTGCGCTATCACATTACGCGCAAGACGGGCGGGCTCAGCCGGATCATCGAGCGCGGGGTCAAGGGCGTCGATTTCCTGCTGCGTTTCCTTCTGTTTTCCATTGGCCCGCTGGTGCTCGAGCTTTTGATGATCGCGATCGTGCTGTGGACGCTCTTTGATTTCTGGTATCTCGTCGTCGTTGTCGGCGTGATCGCGGCCTATGTGGCGTTTACCTTCAAGGTCACGGAATGGCGCGTGAAGCTGCGCAAGCAGATGAACGATCAGGACACCGACGCCAACCAGAAGGCCATCGACAGCCTGCTGAATTTCGAAACGGTCAAGTATTTCGGCGCCGAGCGGCGCGAGGCGGCCCGGTATGACGCCGCGATGGAGGGCTA
>JANSYB010000085.1 GCA_024742655.1 Paracoccaceae bacterium
AAACGCAAGCTGATCGAGATCCAGATCAAGGAGGCGATTTTCGACGACCGGCGCGGTCGGCGTGTCTATGGCTGGTACAAGGGCGGGGCGGGAAGCCTGCACCAGGAGGAATTGTTCCCGACGCGCATGGCGCTGGATCCGGTCATGATCGCCGAAAAGATCGGCGGCATCCTGACCGAGGAGGGTCGCGCCACGGACCGCGTGAAGGCGGCCCTGCAAACCATTGAAGAGGCAACGAAAGCCGACAACGCCGAGGAGCTGGCCGCGCGTCTGCCCTATTTCTGTTCGGGCTGTCCGCATAACAGCTCGACCAAGGTGCCCGAGGGCAGCCGCGCCTATGCCGGGATCGGCTGTCACTTCATGGTGCAGTGGATGGATCGCGAAACGGTCGGATTTACCCATATGGGGGGCGAAGGGGCCAATTGGATCGGCGAGGCGCCGTTTTCCACCCGCGACCATGTGTTCCAGAACATTGGCGATGGCACCTACAACCATTCCGGCGTTCTGGCCATTCGGGCGGCGCTCGCGGCGGGCACGAACATCACCTACAAGATTCTTTACAATGACGCGGTCGCGATGACTGGCGGACAAGGCAACGAGGGCGGTCTGAGCCCGCAGCGTATCGCCCGCGAGGTCATGGCCATGGGCGTGGAGCATGTCGCGATCGTCTATGATGCCAAGGAAGAGCCGCAGCGCGCGGACTTTCCGGCGGATATCGGCTGGTACGAGCGCGGACAGCTGCCCGAGGTGCAGGAAAAATTCCGGCAAATCAAAGGTGTGTCGGTTATTGTTTATGTTCAGACCTGTGCCGCCGAAAAACGCCGTCGCCGCAAGCGTGGCACGTTTCCCGACCCGGACAAGCGCGTGTTCATCAACACCGATGTCTGCGAGGGGTGCGGTGATTGCGGGGTGCAGTCGAACTGTGTCTCGATCGTGCCGGTCGAAACCGAACTGGGCCGCAAACGGGCGATCGATCAATCCAGCTGCAACAAGGATTTCAGCTGTCTCAAAGGGTTCTGCCCGTCCTTCGTGACGCTGGAGGGCGCACAGATCCGCAAGGAGGCGGCGGCCGATCTGAGCCTGCCGGCGCTGCCGGAACCGCACCTGCCCAAGATCGACGGGACGTTCAACGTGGTGATTACCGGGGTCGGCGGCACGGGGGTTGTGACCATCGGGGCCATCATGGCGCAGGCCGCGCAGATCGACGGCAAGGGCGCGGGCATGATGGAGATGGCCGGGCTGGCGCAGAAGGGCGGCGCGGTGCATATCCATTGCCGGCTGGCCGAGCGCCCCGAGGATATCAGCGCGATCCGCGTGGCCACGGGCGAGGCGGATGCGCTGATCGGCGGCGATCTGGTGGTCAGTGCCGGGGCCAAAACCCTTGGCCTGACCCGGGCGGGGCGCACGGGTGCGGTGGTCAACAGCCACGAGATCATCACAGGCGCCTTTACCCGCGACACCGAGTTCCGCCTGCCGTCGGAGCAGCTGGCGCTGTCATTGCAGGCCCGGCTGCGCGACGACGTGATGCTGTTCGATGCCCATGACCTGGCCCGTGCGGCCATGGGGGATGCGATCTTTGCCAACATGATCGTGTTCGGCGCGGCGTGGCAGCGCGGGCTGGTGCCCCTTGGGCACGAGGCCATTGCCGAGGCGATCCGCCTGAACGGCGCGGCGGTCGAGCAGAACCTGCGCGCCTTCGAGATCGGCCGGTGGGCCGTGGTTTTCCCCGAAGAGGCCGCGCGCCTGTCGACCCCGGCGGATGTGGTGGACAAGCCGAAGACGCCGGAGCAGAAAATCGCCTATCGCGCGGAACACCTGACCACGTATCAGGGCAAGCGCCTGGCGAAACGATACCGCAAGCTGGTCGATGGAATCGAGGATACCGACGTGAAGGAAGCGGTGGCGCAGGGCTATCACAAGCTTTTGTCCTACAAGGATGAGTACGAGGTGGCACGGTTGCTTCTGACCTCGCGCGAGAAGGCCGCGAAGGAGTTTTCCGGCGACTTTCGCATGAGATTTCATCTGGCCCCGCCGATCCTTGGGGGCAAGGGGCCGGACGGGCGACCCAGGAAACGCGAATTCGGCCCGTGGCTGGAGCGGCCCTTGCGGTGGATGGCGGCGATGAAGCGGCTCAGGGGCACGCCGCTGGACGTTTTCGGCTACACGTCAGAGCGGCGCATGGAGCGCCGCCTGATCCGGCAATATGAAAAGGACATGGCCGAGGTTTTGCCGCAACTGAACGGGGCCACGCGGGACGCGATCATCGCCCTGGCGGGCCTGCCGCTGCAAATCCGCGGCTTCGGCCCGGTCAAGGAGGCCAACGCTGCCAAGGCGGCCAAACAACGCGAGGCGCTGCTGGCGACGATCCGCGCGGGTGGGGCGCCGATGGCACAGGCGGCGGAGTAATTGTCACGAAATTTTCATCCACGCTGGTCACATCTGTTGGACAGACCTAATCAGACGACGAATCGAAACAGGATGAGTGAGCATGCGTCAGGACCGCCACGTCGCACGTGATATCAGTTATTCCTATTCCGCCCAGACCCGTGGCGGACGGGCGATGATTCGAACGATGGAAAACCTGACTGGCCGTATCCGCCTTATCAAACGCGCGCATGGCTATGAGCAGGAGGTCGCCGCGGGCCGTGATTTCTGGCAGGTGATGGTGGAAAGGTACGGCCTGTCGCTCGATGTCGTGGGCGGCAGTCTGAACAATATCCCCCGCGAGGGGCCCCTGATCCTGATCGCCAACCATCCCTACGGCATTCTTGACGGGTTGATGATGGGCCATATCCTGAGCCAGACGCGCGGGGATTTCCGCATTCTGGCCCATCACGTGTTTCGCAAGGCCGAGGATTTGAACCGGATTATCCTGCCGGTCAGCTTTGACGACACCAAAGAGGCGCTGGCGCTTAATCTCAGGACGCGCAAGACCTCGCTGGATTATCTGGGGCAGGGCGGCGCCATCGGTATCTTCCCCGGCGGCACGGTCAGCACGGCGGCCAAGCCGTTTGCCAAGCCTCTTGATCCCGGCTGGCGGGGGTTCACGGCCCGGATGATCGCCAAGTCCGGGGCGACGGTTGTGCCGGTCTTTTTCGACGGGCATTGCAGCCGGATGTTCCAGATCGCCAGCCACCTGCATTACACGCTGCGCATGGGGCTGTTGATCAAGGAGTTCGGCAAGCGGGTCGATTCGCCAGTCCGCATCGCGATCGGAGAGCCGATCCGCCGCGCCGATCTCGATGCGCGCAAGGGCGATACCAAATCCCTGATGGCCTTTCTGCGTCACAAGACGTATGAGCTGTCCCCAGGTCCGGTGAACCCGGACGAGCTTGGGTTTGAATTCGAATAGGGGCGCGGCGGCGCAGGTCACATGGCAGTGGGACTTTTCGACAGCGGGCTGGGTGGCCTGACCGTTCTGGGTGCGATCGAACAGGCGTTGCCCGATGTGCCGCTGGTTTACCTGGGCGACAACGCGCATGCGCCTTACGGCGTGCGCGATGCCGAGGATATCTATCGTCTGACCAAGGGCCATGTGCAGTATTTGTGGGACGATGGCTGTGACCTGGTGATCCTGGCGTGCAACACGGCCTCGGCCGCCGCCCTGCGCCGGATGCAGGAAGAGGGCGTGCCAAGGGGCAAGCGTGTTCTGGGGGTCTTTGTGCCGCTGATCGAGGCGCTGACCGAACGGCAATGGGGCGACAATTCCCCGCCGCGCGAGGTCGCTGTCAAACATGTGGCTCTTTTCGCGACACCGGCCACGGTCAGCAGCCGCGCCTTTCAGCGGGAGCTGGCCTTTCGCGCGATCGGCGTGGACGTGGAGGCGCAGGCCTGCGGCGGGGTTGTCGATGCGATCGAAGAGGGCGACATGATCCTGGCCGAGGCGCTGGTGCGCAGTCATGTCGACGCGCTGCGCCGCAAGATGCCGGAGCCGGAGGCCGCGGTGCTGGGCTGCACCCATTACCCGTTGATGCAGGACGTATTTCAGCAGGCGCTTGGCCCGTCGGTGCGGGTGTTTTCGCAACCCGATCTGGTGGCGGCCAGTCTTTCCGATTACCTCGGCCGGCACCCCGGCATGATCGGCGAGGGACAGGAGCGGCGGTTCCTGACAACGGGCGATCCCGTGCGGGTGTCGGACCGCGCGACACAGTTCCTGCGACGACAGATCACCTTCGACGCGGCCTGAGCGGGCCACCCGCCGAAGCGGCCCGGCGTCGCATTGCGGCGGGCGACAAACTCACATAAACCCTTTCCCAACCTGTCAAAGAGGTCTGACATGACCCATAAAATCGCCATTCTCGGGGCGTCGGGATATACCGGGGCCGAACTTGTCCGGCTGATCGCCACCCATCCGTCGATCGAGATCGCGGCCCTTGCGGCCAATTCCAAGGCGGGGCAGAGCATGGCGGCCGTGTTCCCGCATCTGCGCCACCTTGATCTGCCCGATCTGGTGCGCATCGAGGATATCGATTTCACCGGCATCGACCTGTGTTTCTGCGCCTTGCCCCACAAGACCAGCCAGGAGGTGATCGCGGCGCTGCCTCGCGACCTCAGGATCGTTGATCTGAGTGCCGATTTCCGACTGCGCGATCCGGCCGATTACGAAAAATGGTACGGCAACCCGCATGCGGCGGTGGAGATGCAGCAAGAGGCGGTTTACGGCCTGACCGAGTTTTACCGTGACGAGATCCGGTCGGCGCGGCTTGTGGCCGGGACGGGCTGTAATGCGGCGACGGGACAATACGTGCTGCGTCCGCTTATTGCCGCGGGGGTGATCGACCTCGACGATATCATCCTCGATCTGAAATGCGGGGTGTCCGGCGCGGGCCGCAGCCTGAAGGAAAACCTGCTCCACGCCGAGTTGAGCGAGGGCTATCATGCTTATGCGCTTGGCGGCACGCACCGGCATCTGGGCGAGTTCGATCAGGAGTTTTCGGCCATCGCCGGGCGGGACGTGCGCATTCAGTTCACGCCGCACCTTATTCCGGCCAACCGGGGCATCCTGGCAACGGGATATGTCAAGGGCGAGGCGCAGACGGTGCATGATGTGCTGGCCAAGGCCTATGCGAGCGAGCCCTTCATCGAGGTGCTGCCCTTTGGCGAGGCGCCCAGCACGCGTCATGTGCGGGGCAGCAATTTCTGCCATATCGGCGTAACGGCCGACCGGATCGCGGGCCGGGCCATCGTAGTGGGGGCATTGGACAACCTGACCAAGGGCTCCAGCGGGCAGGCCTTGCAGAATGCCAATCTGATCTTAGGTGAGGAAGAGACGGCGGGCCTGATGCTGGCCCCGGTCTTTCCGTGAAAATGGGGACGTGAGGCCATGAAATCGCTCAAGAAACAACGCCGTATCCAGATCATCGCGCTGGCCTCGGTGGCGTTGCTCATCTCGACGGCGCTGATTGGATACGCGCTGCGGGACGGCATCAACTTCTTCCGGTCTCCCAGTCAGATCGTCGCCGAACCGCCGCCACCCTCGGAGGTGTTCCGCATCGGCGGCCTTGTCGAGGATGGCAGCATCGTGCGCGGTGAGGGTGAATCGGTAAGGTTCAACGTGACCGATGGCGGCGCGGTGATCCCGGTGACCTATCGTGGTGTGCTGCCCGACCTTTTCGCCGAAAACCAGGGCATGGTCGGCACCGGCTCCTATGAAAATGGGGTGTTCACGGCGACCGAAATCCTGGCCAAGCATGACGAGGATTACATGCCCCGCGAAGTGGTCGAAAGCCTTAAGGAGCAGGGGGTCTACAAAGACCCGAACGGTAGCTAAGAGCGCTGTTAACCAAACGCGCCCACCTTTTTCGCGACAACCGCAGAAAGGGTGGGCTGCATGCAGACCGTACGCGAGATTGCCAGAGAGATCGTCGCCCGCGAGGGTGGCTATGTGAATGACCCCGACGATCCGGGCGGGGCCACCAATTTCGGTGTGACGATCCACACCATGCGCCGGCTGGGCCTTGACCTGACGGGCGACGGTGTGGTCGGCGTGGCCGATGTGCGCGCCCTGACCCGCGCACAGGCGGAAGACATTTTCGTCGATCATTATTTTCACCGACCCCGCATCGCGGCGCTGCCGCAGGTTTTGCAGGCCAGCGTGTTCGACATGTATGTGAACGCCGGCGCCAACGCGGTGAAGATCCTGCAACGACTGCTGCGCCAGATGGGGCAGGAGGTATCGGTCGACGGCGCCATCGGCCCGCAGACCATCGCGGCCACGCAGGCCGCCCATGACGCCGCCCCCGATCACATCGCCGATGCTTACGGAATCGCACGGCGCAACTATTACTTTCGTCTCGCCGACCGGCGCGCGGCCTCGCGCAAATACGCCCGCACGCGGGCAGGCGGCAAGGGCGGCTGGATCAAGCGGGCCGAGGAGTTCATCGCGCCCCGCTATCACATGAGCGATGCGGAGTTTCGGGAAAGGGTGGCGACATGGGGCTGATCGAGACGGTATTCAACCTGGTGTTCGGGGGCGGTCGCAATGCCGTGGCCGAAACGGCCGAGGTCTTTCGCGTCAATGCCGATGCGTCCGACAAGCGCGCGGCGGACATCCAATCTGCCGCACTGGCGCAGTTGTCGGCCGAGTTCGGGCGCGAGCGCAAGGGCTGGTACGACCGGTTCATCGACGGGCTGAACCGGATTCCGCGCCCGGCGATGGCGCTAGGCACTCTGGCCCTTTTTGTGGCGGCGATGACCGACCCGATCTGGTTTGCCGAGCGGATGCAGGGCATTGCCCTCGTGCCTGAGCCACTCTGGTGGCTGCTTGGTGCGATCGTCAGCTTTTATTTCGGGGCGCGGCATCAGGCCAAGGGGCAGGACTTCCAGCGCTCCATCGCCCAGACCGTGGCGCGGGCGCCGATGGTGGTGGACAACATCAAGGCCCTGCGTGCGTTGCGTGCCGACAGCCCGGGTGTGGCCGATACCGGGGGTGATGCCACGCTGACCCTTGCGGCCGTGGCACCCTCGGACAATGCCGCGCTGGACGACTGGAGCCGACGGACGGCCTGAGAGGGCGCGACAATGTGATCATTCTGCGCGTCCGATTATCATTGGCCTGCGCGATATGCGCTTCTATACTTCTGCCCATGATAGCAGAATTCGGACATTTCGCCCTGATCCTCGCCTTCCTGATCGCCTGTTTCCAGACGGTCGTCCCCCTTGTCGGTGCGCACAAGCGCTGGCCGGGATGGATGGCCGTGGCGGAACCGGCCGCGACGCTTCAGTTCCTGTTGACCGCGGCCGCGTTTGCCGCGCTGACATATGCGTTCGTGATATCGGATTTCTCGGTCAAGCTGGTCTGGCTGAACAGCCATTCCGACAAGCCGATGCTGTACAAGATTACCGGCGTGTGGGGCAACCACGAGGGCTCCATGCTCCTGTGGGTGCTGATCGTGGCGTTCTTCGGCGCCCTGGCCGCATGGTTCGGGGGCAACCTGCCGCCCTCTCTCAAGGCGCGGGTCCTTGCAATACAGGGCCTCGTGGGGGCGGCGTTCTTCGCCTTTATCCTGTTCACCTCGAACCCGTTCTGCCGGTCCAGCTGGCTCAATATCGGGGCGGGGACCAAGTGTTTCACCGAAGGGTT
>JANSYB010000432.1 GCA_024742655.1 Paracoccaceae bacterium
CAGCGAGGCCAGAACGATGATCGGGGGCAGGGCATTGGGCAGCACCTGGCGCAGGATGATGCGCAGGTTGCTTTGGCCCGACAGGGTGGCGGCCTCGACGAATTCGCGGTTGCGCAGCGACAGCACCTCGCCGCGCACAAGTCGCGCGACGGGCGGCCAGCTGACGATCGCGATGGCAAGGATCACGTAGCCCAGGGTCGGCTGAAAGATCGCCAGCAGCACGATGGCGAGGGCAAAGCTGGGAATGGTCTGGAAAAACTCGGTAAAGCGCATCAGTGCGTCATCGACCATGCCCCCGTAATACCCCGCCAGTGCGCCGATGGGGATGCCGATGGCCAGCGCCACGACGGTCGAGACAAGCCCCACCAGAAGCGACACGCGCGCCCCGTGAAACAGCCCCGACAGCACGTCGCGCCCAAGCGCGTCGGTGCCAAGCGGCAGCCCCTCCATCTCGAAGGGGGGCAGGAAGGGGCGTTGCACCATCGACCACGGGCTTTGGGGAAACAGGAACGGGGCCGAAACCGCGCACAGGATCACCAGGGCCAGGATCACCAGGCCGATCACGGCGCCACGGTTTTGGCGAAAGCGGGACCAGAAGCCTGTCATTTGGTCAACCTGATACGGGGATCAACGATACCGTAGAGGATATCGGTGATCAGGTTGAACAGCAGCACCATCGCCGCCGAGATGAAGAACACGCCCAAGATAACGTTGTAGTCGCGCTGCGAGATGGCCTCGAACATCAGCCGGCCGATACCGGGCCAGGCGAACACCGTCTCGGTCAGCACCGCGCCGCCGACGATTTGCCCCGCCTGCAGGCCGGCGAGCGTGATCACGGGCAGCAATGCATTGCGCAGCACGTGACGGCGCTGAATGACGGAATTGCGCAGGCCCTTGGCGCGGGCGGTCTTGACGAAATCGAGCCGCGACACCTCGAGCATCGAGGCGCGCGTCATGCGCATGTAGATCGCCGTGAAGAACAGCCCCAGTGTCGTGGCCGGCAGGATCAGGTGTTTGCCGATATCCAGCATCCGTTCGATCCCGGTGTAATTCGCGCCGATGGTCTGGTAGCCGAACCCGGGCAGCCAGCCCAGCACGACCGAAAACAGCAGCGACGCCATCAGCGCCACCCAGAAAAGCGGGGTGGCGTAAAAGAGCAGCGCAAGGCTGGAAATCAGGGTGTCCCACCACGTGCCCTGCGCCTGCGCGGCCAGCACCCCGGCCAGTACCCCGAACACGATCGAGATCACGAAGGCGGTGGAGGTCAGCAGCAGCGTCGCAGGCAGCCTGTCCCAGATCAGCTCGGCCACCGGCATCTGCTGACGGTAGGAATAGCCCAGGTCAAGCTGGATCGCGCCCTTCATGTAGGTCCACAGCTGAACCGCGAACGGCTGATCCAGCCCGAACCGTTCGCGCAGGTCCTGCAGGAATTTCTCGTCCGCCGCGCCGGCCTCGCCTGCCATGACGGCGGCCGGATCACCGGGCGCGGCATGGATCAGAACGAAGTTCAGCACGAGGATCGCAAGCAGTATGAAAACGGCCTTCACAAGCCGCGCAGCGATAAAGCCAAGCACGATGGCGCCCCGTGTTTCATTGCCCCCAAGGCTCACCGCCGCACCCGGAGGGGTGCGACGGTGAAAGGATCATGTCAGATCATTCGCGTGCCAGCCAGGCGTCGCGCATGCCGTCATTGACGCCAATCGCGGTGCTGACCGGGTTCTTCAGGTCACAGCGGTAGATCGTCGGGAACTGGAGTTCCAGCATCCACGCCACGGGCACATCGTCGACGACGATGTTCTGGACCTCGGTGTAAAGCTCCTGACGCTTGGCGTCATCGGCCTGCACGGCGGCCTCGGCAAAGAGCTTGTCGACCTCTTCGTTGACGTAGCCCGAGACGTTGTTCCACGGGCTGCCCTTGGCGATGTTGGACGAGATATAGGTCCGCGCCACGCCGAGGGCCGGATCGCCGTACTGGTAGAGATAGGTGAACGCCAGGTCGAAGTCCCAGTCGCCCACCTTCTGGTTCCAGCCCGCCACGTCGGTGGCCACGATCTCGGACTCGATGCCGACATCGGCGAGGTTCTGTTTGGTGGCCTCGGCCCAACGCTGCCAGGTTTCGCCGTAGGGCAGGGGCAGGATGCGGATGGTTTCGCCGTCATAGCCCGAGGCGGCCAGATATTCCTTGGCCTTTTCGGGGTTGTAGGAAATGTCCGGCGTGTTGGGCTCATGGAAGCGGGTGACCGAGCTGACCGGACCCTTGGCGACGGTGCCGTTGCCATTCCACAGCGCGTCACGGGCGAATTCGCGGTTCAGCGAATGCATCACGGCCTTGCGCAGGTTCTTGTCGGTCATCGGGCCTTCGTGCAGGTTCAGCCACATCCACGAATGCGGACCGAAGAATTCCCAGCCGTCATTGGTGTAGCAGACGTTGTCCATCGCCGTCAGGCGCGGAATGTCGAAGTTCTCCACCGAGCCACCGGGCAGCAGATCGACCTTGCCGGTCTCGAAGGCCACGGCGCGCGAGGCGGCATCGGGGATCACCTGGTAGTAGATTTCATCCAGGTACGGCTTGCCATCCATGTAGTAGTCTTCGTTCTTGACCAGGTGGATATAGCTGCCGCGCTCCCATTCGTTGAACTTGAACGGGCCGGTGCCGATGGGCGTGTTGTTGGCCGGGTTGTTGGCGTAATCCGTGCCCTCGTAGATATGCTTGGGGATCATCGGCATGGTGCCGGCCTCGAAGATGCCGAGGAACGGGCCAAAGGGCTGTTTGAGGGTGAAGACGACGGTCTTGTCGTCGGGCGCCTCGATGCTTTCGACATGCACGAGCGAGGCGCGCAGGCGCGCATGTGTCTCGCGCAGGAACGTATCGACCGAAAAGACCACGTCCGCCGAGGAGAAAGGCTCCCCGTCGTGCCATACGACATCGTCCTGCAGCGTGAAGGTATAGGTCAGGCCATCTTCCGACTTGGTCCATTCCTTGGCCAGCGACGGCATCGGGTTGAGGTCCTTGTCATAGCGCAGAAGGCTTTCATAGATCTGGCCGGCGACCATCTGGGTCGGGCCGTTCTGCACAAGGCCCAGCATCAGGCCCGGCGGCTCCGGCTGGATGACGGCGTTGAGCGTGCCGCCAGAGACGGGCTCCTCGGCCGAAAGCGACGTGGCCAGTGCAAGCGCCGCCGCCGTGGTCAGGAATTTGAGTGTCTTCATGTCAGGTCTCCCTGTTGGTGGGTGAAACACCCGGCCCGTCTTATTCCGACAGGTCCGGATAATGCTTGAG
>JANSYB010000019.1 GCA_024742655.1 Paracoccaceae bacterium
ACTGAACGACATGGGGCGGCGCAACGCGCTGTCCGAGGCGATGCTGGAGGCGCTTGGCACGGCCTTTGCGCAGGCGGGGCAGGATCCGGCGGTGCGCGTGATCGTTCTGGCGGCCAACGGGCCGGCCTTCTGCGCGGGCCATGACCTGAAGGAAATGACCGCAGGGCGGGCCGGTGCGGATGGGGGTCAGGCCTATTTTGCGCGCGTCATGGCGCAATGCTCGGGCGTGATGCAGGGGATCGTCAATTGCCCCAAGCCCGTGATCGCCGAGGTCACGGGCGTCGCCACCGCGGCGGGCTGTCAGCTGGTGGCAAGCTGCGATCTGGCCGTGGCCGCCGACACCGCGCAGTTCAGCACGCCCGGGGTGCATATCGGGCTGTTCTGCTCGACACCCATGGTGGCCCTGTCGCGCAACGTCGCGGGCAAGCATGCGATGGAAATGCTGCTGACCGGAGACATGACCCCGGCGGCGCGCGCCGCCGAGATCGGGCTGGTCAACCATGCCGTCGCGCCCGAGGCGTTGCGTGACACCACGATGCAGATGGCACGCAAGATCGCCTCGAAATCCAGCATGACACTCGCCACTGGCAAACGTGCCTTTTACGCGCAGCGCGAAATGCCGTTGGCGCAGGCCTATGATTACGCCTCGGGCGTGATGGTCGAGAACATGCTGGCCCTTGACGCGCAGGAAGGCATCGGCGCCTTCATCGAGAAACGTGCGCCGCAATGGCAGGACGCCTGAATTAGGCCTGGCTGCCCTGGCGGTCGCGCCATTCCAGCGCGGCCTTCAGCCCGCTTTCCTTGCGGATGCGGTTGAACTCCAGCCGTTCGGGCGACTGGTCGGCCTCGATCCCGATGCCGACCTCCAGCGCCTCGGCCAGTGCCTCGCGCATCCGGGCCAATTCGTAACTGCGATTGACGGCGCGCTTGGTCTTTTGCACCGAAGGGGCCGACGCGCTGGTGATTTGTGCCGCCAGCGACAGCGCGGTGTCGAGCACGGAGTCCTCGGGCACCACGCGATTGAGAAGCCCCATCTCGAAACAGCGCCGCGCCGGGATGCGATCATTGCCGGTCAACAGCAGCTCCTTGGCCTGCTTGGGGCCCGTCACGTAAGGCGCCAGCATCGCCACGATGCCCGAGCCGAACCGCACCTCGGGTTCGCCCATCAGCGTGTCGCCCCCCGCCACCGCCAGATCGCAGGCCATCAGCAGTTCGAGCGCGCCGGCAATGCAGAACCCGTGCGCGGCGGCAATGGTGGGCTTGGGACTGTCCCAGAACTGCATGATGAAATCGAAATCCGTGGTCAGAACCTTGCGCCATTCCGCTTCGGTGGTGATGTTCTTGGCGGCACTTTCCTTCATGTCGAAGCCGGCCGAAAAACAACGCCCGGCGCCGTGCACCACGATGGCCAGCACCGCCGGATCGGACTGGAATTCCTGCATCGCCGCATGCGTGGCGGTGATCAGCTCTGAATTGAACGCGTTCATCACGCGCGGGCGGTTGAAGGTCAGGATCCCGGTGCGGCCCCGGATCTCGGTCAGGATCGGCGCGTCGGTCATGGCGTGGCCTCTTGGATTTGCGTCGCCGAAGCTTAAGGCGTTTCGCACGAAACCTGAAAGACGGATTTTCGCGACACGCGGCGCGCACCGGCGATGCGCCCGATGTCGTGGCACCAAAAAACCACGCCATTGCGCAATTTCGGCGGGGCGATATTTTTCATGGACCTACCGGGGCTTTTGTCCTTGATTGAGCCGGGCGAACAGACCGGACCCATGCCATGGCGGATCACAGGCTCGACATTCTTTTGAACCCACGCTCGGTGGCCATTGTCGGGGCGTCCGACAGGCCCGGCAGCAACGGGCTGGCCATGGTCCGGATGGCCCGTCTGGACGGGTTCGACGGAGAGGTGCTTCCCGTCAACCCGCGGCTCAAGACGCTGGAGGGCGCGACCTGCTATCCCGACCTCGCCTCCCTGCCGCAGGTGCCCGATCACGTGGTGATCGGGGTGGCCAGCCGATTTGTCGAGGACGTTCTGGATCAGGCGATCGCACTTGGGGTGCGGTCGGCCACGATCTTCGCGTCGCTTTACCTCGATGATGACAGCACCCCGGCGCTGCCCGCGCGGGTGCGGCACAAGGCGCGCGCGGCTGGCATGGCGCTGTGCGGGGCCAATTGCATGGGGTTCTACACGCCGCATAACGGGTTGCGCGTGGCCAGCATGCCCTCGCCGCCGGGTATCCGGCGGGGTGGCATCGCGTGGATCGCGCAATCGGGTTCGGCCTTCGGGGCATTGGCGCATAACGACAGACGGCTTGGCTTTTCGCTCTGTGTCTCTACCGGGATGGAACTGGTCACGACGGTGGCCGATTACATGGACTGGGCGCTGGAGCAGCCTGAAACAAGGGTGATCGGCCTCTTTCTGGAGACGGTGCGCGACCCGGCCGCCTTCGTGGCGGCACTGGACAAGGCGCGCGTGGCACAGACCCCGGTGGTCGTTCTCAAGGTGGGCCGGACCGAGAAAAGCGCCCAGATGGCCGTGTCCCATACCGGGGCTATCGCGGGCAACGACGCGGCCTATGACGCGCTGTTTCGCAAATACGGCGTGACCCGCGTGGCCGACATGGATGAAATGGCCGCAACGCTGGCGATGTTCGACACCCCGCGCCGGGTGGCGCCGGGCCTGCTGGGCACGGTGCACGATTCCGGGGGGGAGCGCGAACTGGTCGTCGATATCGCGGAGGATATCGGCCTGGAGTTCGCCGAGCTGAGGCCCGCCACCTGCACCGAGATCGCCCGTCACCTCGAACCCGGCTTGCACCCCGAAAACCCGCTGGACGCTTATGGTACCGGCAATGATCTCGTGCCCCGCAACGCCGCGATGATCGCGGCGCTGGTCAATGACCCCGACGTGGCGATGGGGATGTTCATGTCCGACCCGCGCGACGGCTATGACTATGCCGGGCAATATGTCGAGGGGCTGGTGCAGGCCGCGGGCCGGACCGACAAGGCGCTGGCGCTGGTGACCAACTACTCGATGACCGATGAACGCGCCTTTGCGCAGGATCTGCTGGCGCATGGCATCCCGCTTATTCGCGGCACGCGCAACGCGCTGCTGGCGGCGCGTCACGTGATGGACTGGCGCGATCATCTGGCCCGGCCCGCGCCGACACCCGTGCCCTTGCCGGAGGCGCAGCACTGGCGCGCGCGGCTGACAACCGGTGCGCCGCTGTCGGAACAGGACGGTCTGGGCATGCTGGCCGATTTCGGTCTCGACGCCCCGCGCATGGCGCAGGTCGGATCCGAGGATGATCTGGACGCCGCGCTGGCGCAGCTGCGTTTCCCCGTGGTGCTGAAAACCGCCGAGGATTACGCGCACAAAAGCGATGTCGGGGGCGTGGTCCTGAACCTTGTCGATGCGCAGGCGGCCGCGCGGGCCTATACAGAGATGGCGGCCCGGTTGGGTCCACGGGCGCTGTTCGCCGAAATGGCGCCCAAGGGGACGGAACTGGCGCTTGGCGCGGTCTGGGATGACGGGTTCGGCCCGGTGGTTCTGATCTCGGCCGGTGGGGTGCTGATGGAACTGCTGCACGATAGCGTGGCGGCCCTTGCCCCGTTTGACGAGGCCGAGGCGCGGCGCCTGCTGACCGGGTTGCGCGTGATGCGGTTGCTCGAGGGCTATCGCGGACAGCCGCCCGCCGATTTTGAGGCGCTCGCCGCGCGGATCGCGGCATTCTCGCGGATGGTGGCCGCCCTTGGCCCGGCCTGCCGCGAGATCGACATCAACCCGCTCGTCGTCACCGAAGAGGGCGCGATGGCGCTCGATTGTCTGGTGGTGCCGGCCGGGGCGGGCCCGGGCGACTGACCGCGCGGGGCGTCAGCCGTCGCTGCGTCCGAGATCAAAATCCGGCAGGCTGTCCAGAGCGTCCTTGAGGGCTGCACCCCAGTCATCCGCGATCTGGCGGAAATAGGGGTCGCTCAACTCGATCCGGCCATTCGCGCCGGTGGTCAGGCTGTCGGTTTCGTAGAGGTGGAAATCGAACGGTGCCCCCACGGTCAGGTTGGCCTTGAGCGTGGAATCAAAGCTGACCAGAAGCAGTTTCATCGCCGATTCGAAGCTCATCTTCGGGTCATAGGCCCGCACGAGGATGGGGCGGCCATACTTGGTCTCGCCGATCTGGAAAAACGGCGTGTCGCCGCCCGCCTCGATGAAATTGCCCTCGGGATAGATCAGGAACAGGCGCGGCGGCCCGCCGGCGATCTGCCCGCCAAGGATCAGTGTCGCCTTGAAGGCGCTTTCGGCCTCCTGGCCCTGCGCGTCGTGCTTGGCGATCACCTCGCGCAGGGTGTCGGCGACAAGGCGCGCGGCCTGGAACATCGACGGCACGCCGAGCAGGGAGGGGTTGCGCTCCTCATGCGATTTGGTGCGTTCCTCCAGCAGGCTGACGACCGCCTGCGTGGTGGCCAGGTTGCCCGAGGACAAAAGCGTGATGACACGGTCGCCCGGGGCGTCCCACAGGCTCATCTTGCGAAAGGTCGAAATGTTGTCCAGCCCGGCATTGGTGCGGGTGTCGGACATGAAGACCAGCCCCCGGTCAAGCATCATTCCAACGCAATATGTCATGGTCGCCTCACTGCTGGGATACGTCGATCTGAACCTCGAGCACCTCACCCGCGCCCCCGATCCGTGTCCCTGATACGGGCGCTGCATCGGAATAGTCCAGCCCCGTTGCAACGCGCACGTATCGCGTGTCGGGCGATATCGCGTTGGAGACGTCGAACCCGACCCAGCCAATACCCTCGACATGGGCCTCGGCCCAGGCATGCATGGCGTCCTGCGTGGTGCGGTCGTCCAGCATCAGGTAACCCGACACGTAGCGAGAGGGAATGCCCGCCTGGCGCGCGCAGGCGATGAAGACATGGGTGTGATCCTGACAGACCCCGCGCCCCGCGGTGACGGCGTCTTCGGCACTCCAGCAGGGTTCGGAACTGCCGACCTCGTAGGCGATCGTGTCGCGGATACGGGCCGACAGGGCATGCAGCCAATCCAGCGTGGGCGCGGCGGGCACCGAGCGTGTCAGCTCGCGCAGCCCGGCGCGAATATCCGTGCGCGGGGTCGATGTCAGATATAGCCAGAGCGGCGCAGGCCCGCGGTGGCGGCCCACCACGCCATGCGTATCGCTGAGCGTGACATGCCCGTCGCAGATCACCTCGATTTCGGTGGCATCACGATCAAAGCTGATCAACTCGGTGGTGTTGTGGTGATGGTCCTCGAAACTCAGTTCGATCTTGCCGCCGACCACCCGTGTCGTCCAATCCAGCACCTTTTGCTGGTGCGAGGATTTGGGCGTCTTGCGCACCTGTTGCAGCGCATAGGTGACCGGCATCTCGAACCGGTAGCGCGTGGTATGATGGATTTTCAGTTTCATCCGCTCACTCATAGAACCTGAAATCCACCTCGATCTGGCGGGCCACTTCGGAAAGGTGGACCAGAACGCTCTGGATGAATTCATGCAGCCCGTAATCGAAGATGGCCGAGACGTCATGGGTCAGATACCGGGTCTGCAATTCCGTCACCTTTTCAAGCGAGCGCGCGCGTGTGCGATTGCCCGCGTTCAAGTAGCGCAGGTTATCCGTCAGCTTGTCGGCGCAAAACGCAAGGCTGCGTGGCATCCGCTTGTCCAGGATCAGAAAGTGCACGATCTGGCGCGGCCCGCCCGTGGCGCCGTATTCCATGCGGAAGCCGCCATTGGCCGACACCGCGCGCAGGATGCTTTCCCAGTGCACGTTGTCGATCTTGGTGCCGACCGCGCTGACCGAGGGCAGCAGCACATAATATTTCACATCGACGATGCGCGCGGTGTAGTCGGCGCGCTCCAGAAAGGTGCCGATGCGCAGGAAATCGAAGATCTCGTTGCGCATCATCGTGCCGTGCATCATGCCGCGCACAAGTGCTGTGTGCTGGCGGATCGTGCGCAGCACGGCGGGCAGGTCGCGCTCGGCCAGCTTGCGGGCCAGGATACGGTTGCTGGTCATGTAGGTGGCGTTGACCGCCTCCCAGACCTCGCCGGTGATGGCGGTGCGCACCAGCCGCGCGTTCTGGCGCGCCGCGTCGATGCTGGAGCGGATCGAGGAGGGGTTGTCGCGGCTGCGCAGCATCCAGTTCAGCGCGGCCTCCTTGGTCAGGCTTTCGTTGTTGGCAAGGAACGCATCGTACACCCCGGCCGATTGCAGGACCGAGGCCCATTCCTCGTCACTGTCGCCCAACCGGGTCAGCGCGATGCGCTGGCCGGTTTCGATCAGGCGCGCGGTGTTCTCGGCGCGCTCGAGATAGCGCGACATCCAGAACAGCCCGTTGGCGGTCTTGCCCAGCATGGCGCCTAATCCTCCAGAACCCAGGTGTCCTTGGTGCCGCCCCCCTGAGAGGAGTTGACCACCAGCGACCCTTTCTTGAGGGCCACGCGCGTCAGACCGCCCGGCGTGATCTGGATATTGCCGGGGCTGACCAGAACGAAGGGGCGCAGATCGACATGGCGCGGCGTGAGGCCGCTGCGCGAAAAGATCGGGACCGTCGACAGGCTCAGCGTGGGTTGCGCGATATAGTTGGACGGGCGCGCCTTGAGCTTGCGGCGAAAGGCGGCGATCTCCTTTTTCGTGGCGGTCGGCCCGATCAGCATCCCGTAGCCGCCCGAACCGTGCACCTCCTTGACCACGAGATCCCCGAGGTTGTCGAGCACATAGGCCAGTGCGTCCGGCTCCGAACAGCGCCAGGTCTGCACGTTTTGCAGGATCGGCCGCTCGCCGGTGTAGAACTCGACGATCTCGGGCATGTAGCTGTAGATGGCCTTGTCATCTGCGATCCCGGTGCCCGGCGCATTGGCAAGGGTCAGCCGGCCCGCGCGGTAGACATCCATCACGCCCGGCACGCCAAGCGCGCTGTCGGGGTTGAAGTTGAGCGGATCGAGAAAATCGTCATCGACGCGGCGGTAGAGCACGTCGATGGGTTTGTAGCCTTCGGTCGTGCGCATCGCCACGCGCCCGTCCACGACGCGCAAATCGTGCCCTTCGACCAGTTCCACACCCATCTGGTCGGCGAGGAACGCATGTTCGAAATAGGCCGAGTTGTAGATCCCCGGCGTCAGCACCGCCACGACCGGGTCATGGTCCAGCCCCGCAGGCGCCGTCGCCGCCAGCGACCGGCGCAGGTTGACCGGGTAGTTCTGCACCGGGCGCACCCGGTTCTGCGAGAAAAGCTCTGGAAACATCTGGAGCATGGTTTCGCGGTTTTCCAGCATGTAGCTGACACCCGAGGGCGTGCGGGCGTTGTCCTCCAGCACGTAGAATTCGCCGGGGCCGGTGCAGACAAGGTCGATGCCCACGATATGGGTATAGACGCCGCCCGGCGGCTCGACCCCGATCATGTGCGGCAGGAAGGCGTCATTGAGGCGGATCATCTCTTCGGGGATGCGGCCGGCCTTCAGGATTTCCTGATTGTGGTAGATGTCATGCAAAAAGGCGTTGATCGCGCGCACGCGCTGCTCGATGCCGCGTGACAGCTTGGACCACTCATGCCCCGATATGATGCGCGGAATGATATCGAAGGGGATCAGGCGTTCCTCGGCCTCGGCCTTGCCATAGACGTTGAAGGTGATGCCCGTAAGGCGGAACAACTCGTCCGCCTCGCGCTGCTTGGCGCGCAGGCGGGCGGGGTCTTCCTGATCGAACCAAGAATGAAAGCCGCGATAGGGCGCGCGCAGCGTGTCCTCTTTGCCCCACATTTCATCGAAAGGCCCGGATGCGTTCATCGTCCCCCACCTGCTGGTCGACAACAACTATTTCAATCCGGTGCGGGGATGCCAGCAGGGGCATCAGGGCCGCCACTGTTTGGACGGCCCATGCAGGAATTAGCGCAATTATTAGGCGATACGCATAAAAAATAGGCGACTTGAGAAGTGCCAGCCTAAAGTTGAACACCCTTGGTGAGCGCGCCGTCGATCACCAGGTTGGTCCCGGTGGTAAAACTCGACGCGGGGCTGGCAAGGAACACCACGCCGCGCGCGATCTCGTCCGGGCCTGCCATGCGTCCCGTGGGGTTGAGGCCAAGCGCCTCGGCAAAGAGGTCGGGGATGTTCTGTTCGATCGACTGCCAGATGCCGCCGTCGAAATATGTGTTGCCGGGTGAAACGGTGTTGGCGCGGATGTTCTTGTCGGCCAGTTTCATCGCCAGGCCCTGCGCATAATGCACCAGCGCGGCCTTGAAGGCGCCATAGGCCGGGCCGGTAAAGTCGATCTCGCGGCCCGAGACCGAGGAAATCAGCGTGATGGAGGCCGCGTCGGAGGATTCCAGATGCGGCATGGCGGCGTTCACCATGCGCACCGAATGCATCATGTCGACGGCAAATCCCGCCTCCCAGGCGGCCTCGTCATCCTCGACGGCAAGCGCGGAGACATTCGCCACGATCATGTCGATCCCGCCAAGCGCGCCGCCCGCGTCGGCAACCCAGCCCTCAAGCGCGGCCTTGTCGGCCACATCCACCGCGCGCCCGAAGGCATTGACGCCCTTGGCCTTTAGCGTCTCGACCGTGGCCTCCACCTCGTCGGCGTTGCGCGCGCAGATCGCCACATCGGCGCCCTCATCGGCGAAAATCTCGGCGCAGCTGCGCCCGATGCCCTTCGTGCCGCCGGTGATCAGCGCGCGGCGTCCCTTCAATCCAAGATCCATGGGGTGTCCTTTCAGTCTATGTAGGTTTTGAGCATCGAGGCGCCCAGCGTGTATTTGGGGTCGACCATGTTGCCGACGCGCATCTTGCCGGCCTGCGTGGCCAGGAAATAGGCCTCGGATTCCTCGAACGCGTAATCCTCCACCAGCCAGCGCACCAGATCGCGATAGGCCAGCCGCGCGGCATCCTCCATCGGTCGGGCGGAGCCGACGGACATGATGAATTCCTCGGTTTCAAGGCGCACGCCGGGGATCGACCAGCCCTTGATCAGGTCGATCTGCAGGACCACCGCGGCCGGGATCTCGACGGCCACGCCGCACAACTCGCCGTCACCCTGCCGGCCGTGGCAATCGCCGACAAAGAAATGCGCCTCGTCGCGCTGCACGGGGAAATAGACGACCGCGCCGGGGGCCACGTCAGGCAGGTCCATGTTGCCGCCCCAGTAATCGGGCTGCAGCGAAGACACCGCCTCGATCTCGGGGCTGATGCCCATCGTGCCGATGAAGGGCTCATAGGGCAGGGTGACCCGGTCCGAGAAGATCACGCCGTCCTCGGTCACCTGCATCTTCTTGACGCGCTCGGGCGTGGCGGGGTTGAGATACATGTTGGCATCCGCCACCAGTGCGCCGAAACTGGGGATCAGCGCGGTCGTGCCGGCCGGTTGTGGCCCGCGCGGCAGGACCGAATGGATATGCACGGCCAGGACATCGCCCTTTTCGGCACCTTGCACGGCAATGGGGCCGTTCTGCGGGTTCACGAAGGGCATGTTCAGCTTTTGCGACGGCAGGTCGTCCTCGGTCTTGATGACGCCGCCGAAGGCATCGAGGGTTTCGACCTCGACCACGTCGCCGGGCGCGATGCGCAGGACCGGCTCGGCGTAGGGGCCATAGACATAATGGAACTCGCCCTGATCCTCTTCGCTGAGATGGTGGCGCGCGCCGGTTTGGCCTTGGGCCACGGCCTTGCGGCCCATGACCGAGTTCGAAATCCAGGACATGGCAGGTCAACTCCGTTTGCTGTGATGTCGTTTATCTAGGCGGGACGGGGCGCAAGGGTAGAAAAATCCGCACGCCCCGCGGGTGTGGCGATCAGTACGTGTCTTCGTAGGCGGCGCAGCGCGCGGCGGTGTCCAGCCCCTCGAGATGCGCCAGCTCGCCCTCCTTGTGGGCGCGGTAGACGGCGGCGAAATCCTTGGGGAACCAGCCGGTGACGACGGGTTCTGAGGTGAACGCCTCCAGCGCGGCCTCCAGGGTTTCGGGCAACCGTACGAAGCCGCGCGCCTGCAGGTCGGCGGGCGGCAGTAGCGACAGATCCTCTTCGGTGGGGGCGGGGGCCGTCAGGTCGTCCTCGATGCCCTGCGCCCCGGCATGCACGATTGCGGCCAGGGCCAGGTAGGGCGAGGCGGCGGCATCCGCCGCGCGGTATTCGATATTGAACTGGCGGGCGATCGACGCAGGATCCCGGACCGTGACCGGGCAGACCCGCAAAGACGCCTCGCGGTCGCGGAAGCCGAGGTTGTTATAGGCCGCCGACCAGCGATGCGGGGTCAGCCGTTCATAGGATATCGCCGAGGGCGCGGTCAGCGCGACGATGTTGGGCAGGTATTTCAGCACGCCCGCGGCAAAGGCATCGGTCAACTTGGACATCCCGCAGGGGCCGGCCTCGTCATAGGTGAGGGGGGTGCCTTCGTCGTCCACGAAACTCATGTGGATATGCACGCCGTTGCCCACGCTGGCGACATCGCGGATCGGCGTGAAGGTCGCCGCCTGGCCGAGGTGCCGGGCGGTCGACCGGGTCAGTTCGCGCAGGATCACGGCGTGATCGGCCGCCCGCACGCCCCGGGCCGGGGCGACAACGGCCTCGTACTGGCTGGGGCCGTATTCCTTCATGATGCTGTCCGGCTCGAGCCCGGCGGATTTCAGCGCCCCCATCAGAACCTCGCAGAGGTCGCGCTGACGCTCGAATCCTTCGCGGCTATAGGCCTGATTGACCAGTGGGGCGTCGGACTTGATCTGGAACTCATGCTCGAACGCGCAGACAAGATGGGCGCCGGCCACCGCATGCAGACGTGCCAGCGCGGATTTCAGGGCCGAGCGCAGGCAGAAATCCCACGGCTCGCCCTCCAGCGTGGTGATATCGCTAAGGATCAGGCGTTCGCGCTGCCCGTTGGGAAAGGTCACATCCAGATCGGCCTTGGCATCGGGGATCATCAACAGGTCGCCAAGGGCGCCGAACGGCGTTTCCGCGATCCTGTCGAAACAGGTGATCTGCACATTGGTCGGGGTCCATCCCAGTCCGCGCTGCAGGCGCTTGTTCATCTGGTCGGCCGGAAACGCCTTGCCGCGCACCCGTCCGGCGATGTCGCAGGTGGCAGCAAAAATCAGCGGCATGGAACTCATGTCGGATCATCCCTCGGTGTCAGTCTCAGTGTCTCCCACGCCTCCATCCGGGCGCGGGTGTTGTCCCAGTCATGTTCGGCGATATGCGTGACGATGGCCTCGGTCACGGCCAGTGCTGCCGAATATGTATCCCAAAGCGTGCCGCTGTCGATGGGCACGGGCATCACCTCGTGCGCATGTTTGGCGATCGGCGAAATCCATTTGTCGGTCATCAGCAGGACGCGCGCCTGACGTGTCTGAAGCGCCTGGTTGGCCAGCCGGTCCAGCCGGGCCTCGTATCGCCGGAAATCCACCAGGTACAGGATGTCGCCCTGCCGCATGCGCAACAGGTAATCGGGCCATATCTCGTCATCGGCGGGCAGGTGATAGACATCCTTGCGGATCAGGCGCAGGTGAAAGGTCAGATGCTTGGCGATGGTGTCGCTGATACGCCCGCCAAGAATGTAGATGCGCCGTCTTGGGTCGGTCAGCAGGTTGCAGATGCGGATGAACTGTTCTTCGGTGATCGCGTCGGCGGCCATCGCCATCTGCGAGGTAGATTTTGCGATGAAATCCTTCAGGAACCCGCCTTCGACGGGGCGGTCGGGCGCATGCAGGTCCAGAGGCGAGCGCAGACCCTGCTTGAGTTCGGAAATCAACTCGCGCTGGAATTCCTGATAGCCGTCCAGCCCGATCTTGGTGACAAACCGCGAGATGGACGGGGCCGAGACCTCGGAATGGCGGGCCAGCTCGTGAATCGGCGACAGGCCCGAAAACGGGTAGTCCGACAGGATTGTGGCGGCCAGCTTGCGCTCTCCGGTGGTCAGGGTGTCAGCCGCCTTCACGATGCGTTCGCGGATCATCATGGGTGATGCGTTGCCTTTCGTTTAGGCAAGGGTGTTTGAATTGAGGTTTCAGGTCAACAATTTTCATTGACATTGAAATTCCAGTTTCGTTTCCTTTCACGCATGACTCCTGCTGCCGCTGCCACCGGCCCTGTGCCCGGATCGACGCTTTGGTCCGACCGGAAACCGGGCCTTTTCACACGGAAGAGTGCACTACATGCCTGAAGCCACCCAAGCCGTCTTGACGCGCGACGTGCCCCTTGTGCCCGATCAATCGGCGCTTCTGTTCATCGACGTCCAGAATTTCAGCGCCAAGCGGAA
>JANSYB010000172.1 GCA_024742655.1 Paracoccaceae bacterium
GACACCGTCGATGTCGCAGGCGGCGTTGTACCACCATTGCTGGGTCAGCAGGAAATTCTGGTAGATCAGGTTGTAAGGCCAGTGGCACCAGCCCTCGTGTTCGAAGCGGTGATCGTGGGGCAGGGGCTCTATGCAGGGCGTAGCATCGGGGTTGCGGGCAAGTTCACCGGCGAAAATGCCAAGGCGCATCGCCTTGCGCGCGGCTTTCTCGATCAGCTGCACCTGTTTGCCGGGAGACCCGAGCAGATGCATCCACCACGTAAAGAAGGTCGAGGACAGACCATAGGGCGAAATGCCCAAGGTGAAGCGCGCCAGGTGGGCGTTTGTGGCCCGGTCGAGGCTTTTCGTGCTGTAGCGGTCCAGTCCCTCGATCGGGGAAACATGAACGATCTCGGGCGGTTCGGCATCCAACCCGCTTTGATCTTGCGCCTCTTGCGCCGGGGCATGCGGCTCATGGTCATTGTTGTCTGCCGTGGTGCTTGGCGGCTGCGTCTCGTGTCTGGTGTCTGGCATGATGCTCCTCTTTTCCTCTGGTGTCCTGCGCGCTGTGGCCCGGCGTCTAGCCCATGCGAAGGCCGCCATTCACCGGCAGCGTCGCCCCGGTGATGAATCCCGCCTCATCGGACGCCAGAAACCTGATGCAGCGGCCGATTTCCTTCGGATCCGCAAGGCGTGACTTGGGCACCGTCTCCAGGATGCTTTCGAGAATGTCATCGGGCAGCGCGTCGACCATCTCGGTGTCCGCATAGCCGGGCGCGACCGCGTTGACGGTGATGTCCTTGCCGGCGCATTCGCGGGCCAGGGCACGGCTGAAGCCCTCCACGCCGGCTTTCGCCGCGCAGTAGTTGGTCTGTCCGGCCTGGCCGCGTGCGGCATTGACCGACGAGATATTGATGATCCGTCCGAAGCCGCGCTCGCGCATGCCGCCGATCACGTGGCGGGTGACGTTGAACATCGACCCGAGATCGACGCGCAGCACGGCGTCCCAGGCCTCGCGGTCCATCTTGTGAAACATCCCGTCGCGGTTGACGCCGGCGTTGTTCACCAGGATATCGATCGGTCCGATGGCCTGCTCTACGGCGGCGATGCCTTTGGCGCAGGCGTCGAAATCGCTCACATCCCATTCAAAGACCGGCATCCCGGTCGTCTCGCCGAACGCATCGGCCGTCTCGCCGCCGCCCAAATGGGTGACGGCGACGGTGACTTCGGCATCGGCCAGCGCGTGCGCCGCGGCCGCACCCAGACCCTGGATGCCCCCCGTGACAAGGGCTTTTCTGCTGTTGGAAAACATGGGTATGTCCTTTCGCGTTGAAGGGGTGGCCGGTGGAACGGGGTGTCGCCTTCAGACAGACATGCGATGCCCTGTCCGCCGTTTTGCAAAGCGCCTTCGCCGGGCGTGGCAGAGAACCACTTCGGGGTTGGACATGACGTCTCCTCTGGACAATTCAGCTTTCTGGAAAACCTGTGTTGCGGCCATAGCTGAGCCTGCACGCATCCGCGGCGGGCGACGACAGCAAGAGACCGGTCGCAACAGCGACCGCGATCAGCAGCCCGCCGGAATGCCCCGCAGACAGCACAAGGGTGGAAAGCCCGCCCAGAAGGGCCGGTGCGAGCCCAAAGGTGAAAACGATGCCGTGGCGGGTCATGCCAGTCTCCTGTCAGACGTCGATCAGCGCTTGACCGCAGGCTGACGATCGCGCGTCCATCCGGCATTAACGCGCGTTAAAGAACCGACGCCTCCGGGCTGCTTCACTGGGCTTGCGAGACAGACAAGCCGGAGTGAGCCTGACATGACCGATACAGCATTCGTGATCCGCCGGTCTCGCCGACGCACGGCACAGCCCGAGGGCCGCTTTGAGTATCGCGTGTGGCCCCGGATATCGCCGCCGGCGGTTTCTCACCTGCATCGCTTCTGGCCGCTGACCCATGCGGAGCGTCGCAGTGATATCTACCTCGTGCATCCGGGCAGCGACCGGGCGCTGGTGAAGCTGCGCGGCGGAGGCCGACTCGAGATGAAACGCCATGACTGTGATGTGGGGCGCATTCAGCACTGGGTCATGGCGGTCTCGACGGGGTTTCCGCTGTCGGTGCAGCGTCTTGAGGAGCTGGCGGGCGCGCTGTCGCTGCGTGATGGCCTGCCGGCCACGGCGGGCCTGTCTCCGGCCCATCTTGTTGCGCAATGGGATGCGTTGAGCGGAACGATCGGCGCGCAGACCGTTCAGAAATCACGGCTTTTGTTTCAACGCGACGAGTGCCGCGCAGAGATATGTCGGGTCTCCATGGCCGGGTGGCGAGGCCTGACCATCGCGCTCGAGGCGGAGGACCTTGGCGCGATGACCGCGGCGCTTGATGAATTGCAACTCGGGACGTTGCCGAACCGGTCCTATGGCGAGGCGCTTCTTCGGTTTTCATCCATGCAAGACCGGCGCCGAACGTTGCTCCCAATCTCGTAAGT
This sequence comes from Paracoccaceae bacterium, assembly GCA_024742655.1. Taxonomy (GTDB): domain Bacteria; phylum Pseudomonadota; class Alphaproteobacteria; order Rhodobacterales; family Rhodobacteraceae; genus Roseovarius. Next base: position 2,456 of record JANSYB010000172.1, read on the forward strand.
GACAGAAAGGAGAGATCCATGAAACGGCTCGACAATACCGTCTGTATCGTGACCGGAGGCTCGCATGGCATCGGCAAGGCCACCTGCCAGCGGCTGGCCCGGGAAGGCGCCAGGGTCGCCGTTACCGATGTGCAGGACGAAGAGGGCCGAAACCTGTGCGACCAGATCACCGACGCCGGTGGGGTCGCCGAATACTGGCATCTCGATGTTACCGATGAACAGGCGGTTGAACAGGCGTTCGCCAGTATTTCAGACACGCTCGGCGGGATTGATGTTGTCGTGAACAATGCGGGCATCTCGGGCGCGGACAAGCCCACGGATGAAATCGCCTCCGAGGAATGGAGGGAGGTGATGGATGTGAACGTGAACGGTGTCTTCTACTGCACACGGGCCGCGATTCCGTACATGCGGGAAAAGGGCGGCGGCAGTATCGTCAATCTGTCCTCGATCTACGGCATCGTCGGAGCACCGGATATCCCGCCCTATCATGCCTCGAAGGGCGCGGTCCGCGAGATGAGCAAGACCGACGCGATCTTGTATGCCAAGGAGGGGATTCGGGTGAACTCGGTGCATCCGGGCTTTATCTGGACACCTCTGGTCGAGGCCATGGCCCGGGACTCCGAGGACGGCCCTGACGCCTTTCGGGCCCATCTCGATGAATTGCACCCTGTGGGTCATGTCGGCGAGCCCGAGGATATCGCGGCCGGTATCGCCTATCTTGCCTCGGAGGATGCGAAATTCGTGACCGGGTCGGAACTGGTGATCGATGGCGGGTATACCGCCAGATAGACAGGGATGCGCATCCTCATGCACTGGCAACCGAACGTCGGAAGATCAGCAGCGATACGACCAGAAATGAGGCTCCCAGCACGCCCACCAGAAGAAACTCGGGCCAGACGGTTTCGAACCCCGCGCCCCGGAACAGCACCGCATTCGAAAAGCTCAGGTAATGCCGGGAGGGCAGAAACCAGGTGATGTGCTGCAGCCATTGAGGCTGACTTTCGACCGGGCTCATGCCGCCTGACAGGATCATCATCGGCAAAACGGTGATGATCACCAGAAGCGCGAACTGCGCCATCGAGCGTGCGGCCGTGCCCAGCAGCAGTCCGATCGCGGCCGCCGCGAAGACGAACAGGAATGTTCCGGTCAGAAACAGCGGCACGGACCCGGCGATGGGCACGTCCAGCATCCAGCGGACCACGATCAGCAGCGACGCCGTGAAGGTCACGAAAACGATCAATGCATTGGCAAGGATCTTGGACATCGCGATTTCGAACGGTGTGACCGGCATGACGAGCAGATGGCTGATCGTGCCGTGTTCGCGTTCCCGGATCAGGGCGGCGCCGGTCAGGATAACGGTCAGGTTGGTCAGCCAGTTCAGCAGGGCCGATACCGCTTCGAACCATGTGGCATCGCCGGTCGGGTTGAACGCGCGGCGCAGCACCAGATCGACCCCGGCGTCCCCGGGCGGGGCCGGACGCGCGGTGCTCGTGAAGCGCTGCGCCTCGCGTGTCAGGATCGCACGGATGTAGTTGGCGCCGACCGTGGCCTGCATCACGTCCGTCGCGTCGACGTTCAGCAGGACGGTCACGTCGTTGCCGGCGCGCAGATCGGCCGCCATCTGCGACGGAAGGATCACGATGAAGGTATAGGCGTCGTCGTCCATGAGCTGCTTTGCACGGCCGCTGTCGATCAGGTCCGGGGATTGGAACCATGGCTCGTAGAGCGCCTGCGCCATCGCCCGCGACAATGGGGAGCGATCATTGTCCACAATGGCCACGGCCGCATTGTTGACCTGGTCGGCCGCCGATTGCGCCTGAAAGAAAACACCCGGACCGAACGCATAGGCCACCAGCGCCACCAAAAGCCAGTCCCGCAGGACGCTCAGCACCTCCTTTCGGCTGAGCCACAGCAGGTTTCCCAGAAGCCGCCGCATATCTAGCGGGCCTGCTTGCGCAGCAACAACAGCGCCGGGATCAAGAAGACCGGGATGAACAGCGCGATCCGCGGAATTTCCGGTGCAAGCTGGCCAAACCCAAGCCCCTTGGTGAAGGCGCCGACACTCATGTACATGTAGTAATGCGTGGGCCAGGACAAGCCGATGATCCGCGCCCCGCCTTCCAGGGACGCCACCGGCTGAACCATGCCGGAAAACACCACGGTCGGCATCATCATGATGACCATTGCCGCGAAGACGGCCGCAACCTGTGTGCGGGTGAAGACCGATACCAGAAGCCCATAACTTGTCGACGCCATCACATAGATCAGCGCGCCAAGCGTGAGGATCGCGAAATCGCCGGTGAAGGGCACGCCGAACAGGTAGACGGCCATGCCGGTCATGATCATATAGTTGATCATGCCGATCCCGATATACGGAAGCTGCTTGCCGATCATGAATTCGAAGCGCCGGGTGGGCGTGACATGAAAGTTGGTGATCGTGCCGATCTCGCGCTCCCGGGCCACGCTGATCGCCATGAGGATCGCGGGAAAGAACATCAGAAGGATCGCCGGCACCGAGGGTGCAATCGCCCGAATGCTGTCGACGGTCGGATTATAGGCGAAACGCGTGTTGATGCTGAGGCCGGCTGCCGGGCTGGGCCGTGCCCCGCCTTGTCGTGCCTGTTCGGCCAGAAAACCCGTGTGGGCGCCCTGAACATAGCCTTCGATCGTCGAGGCGCGCTGGGTGTTCGAGCCGTCGATCCAGGCGGAAATCTCGGTCGTGCGCCCCTCGCGGATATCCCTGCCGAAGCCCCGGGGGATGCCCAGAACCAGCGTGGCATCCCCCGCGCGCAGCAGTTGCACAAGGTCTTCGCGGCTCTCGGCGGTCCCGACCTGCCGAAAATAGCGTGAGCCCTCGAACGTCTGCAGGTAGGCGCGGCTTGCCGGGCTGCGATCCTGGTCGAAAACCGCGAATTCCATATCCTCGACATCCATCGAAACGCCATAGGCGAACAGGAACATCAGCAGAACGCTGCCCCCAAAGGCGAACGCCAGCCGGATCGGGTCGCGCATGACCTCGTAGGTTTCGCGCCGTGTGTAGGCCAGAAGCCGGCGCAGCGCGGCCCAACGACGATGGGTCTGGTCGTCCCGACGCTCCGAACCGGTCCATTCGTCCGCATCACCCTCATCCGTGGCATCGGGATCATCCCGGTGGATCAACGCGACGAAAGCCGCGTCAAGTTCTCCTTCGCCGTGGTCCTGCGCGATCTCGTCGGGCGGGCCCAGCTCCATCACGCGGCCCTTGTGCATCAGTGAAATCCGGTCGCAATACGTGGCTTCATGCATGAAATGCGTCGAGATGAAGATCGTCACGCCATCGTTGCGCGACAGATCCGACAGGATCTGCCAGAAGGCGTCCCGCCCGGCCGGATCGACCCCCGAGGTCGGCTCGTCGAGGATCAGCACCTCGGGGTCGTGAATGATCGCCGCGGCCAGC